>CAJXLH010000021.1 GCA_913055925.1 uncultured Maritalea sp.
TGTCTTGGAAGCTAAAGTCGCTGGCGTTGAGCTTTTCTGTCAATAGATCGAAGTTTTTGGCATTGGTTGTTTCAATGCCCATCAATACCGTACCAAAGTTGCGTGCTGACTTTTTGAGATACTCAAAACGGGCAATATCATCGTTCGGGCCAAGCATGTTCAAAAAGTCGCGAAGGGCGCCGGGGCGTTGGGGCATACGCAAGATGAAATACTTTTTGAGCCCTGAATATTTAAGCGCTTTTTCTTTCACTTCTGGCAGACGTTCGAAATCGAAATTGCCGCCCGAGGTGATACAAACAATGGTTTTTCCTTCAATCTCGTCCTTTGGCAAAGCGCCAAGAATATCGATTGATAGTGCGCCCGCCGGTTCAAGCACCAGACCTTCAATGTTGAGCATTTCAACAATAGTGGCGCAAAGACGATTTTCTGGCACAAGCTCCACAATGTCGCTAGGTAGATGCTTGAGCTTCTCGAAATTCAAAGCGCCGACTTGGGCGACGGCCGCGCCATCAACGAAATTGTCGATGTGGTCGAGCTTGGTGCGTGCGCCAATCTCAAGACTTGCTTTTAGGCTCGGTGCGCCCTGCGGCTCCACGAGAATAAACTTTGTGTCCGGCGATTCACTGGCCAAATATTGGGTTAGCCCGGCGGCCAATCCGCCACCGCCCACGGGCATGATGATGAGATCAGGTGCCGTATCTAGCTGGTCCAGCAATTCAACAGCGATCGTGGCTTGACCCTCAATGATGTCTTCATGATCAAATGGCGGCACCATCAAAGCCTTGTGCTCATCCGCAAATTTCAATGCGGCGGCATTGCATTGATCAAAAATATCGCCGACCAATTTGATCTCAACATATTCGCCGCCAAACGCGCGGGTTTTGTCGATTTTTTGTTGCGGCGTTGTTACAGGCATGAAGATCGTTCCGCGCACCTGAAAATGCTCGCAACAATAGGCGAAGCCTTGCGCGTGATTGCCAGCAGATGCGCAGACGAATTCTTGTTGTTCGTTCGTGCCGTCGCTAATCGCTTTCGAGATGAAGTTATACGCGCCACGCAGTTTGTAGGATCGGACGGGCGTAAGGTCTTCGCGTTTGAGATAAATCTCGGCATCGTATTTTTGCGAGAGAAACAGGTTTTTCTGACAAGGCGTTGGTTCAAATAGTTTTGCGATGTTGTGTCGTGCCGTTTGCACGCCCTTTGAATAGTCAGACATTACTTTTCTCATTCTTTTGCGGTGCGACCTGCAAATTGATGTTTGGTGCTGGTAGCCTGAGTGGGCCCGACGCCAAGACCAAACAAATAGCGCCGTAAGTGCGCGGCGGCAATTGGTAAGCGAAAATAAGGGTTTTGTCATCCGCTATGCAATGAGCGCGTGTGCGGTATGACCAAAGTTGGGCTTGTCGCATTTTGATTGGCGCGCAATCGTTTGCCTTTCGGGGGAAGCGGGCAGACGCAAAATGGCTAGCGAAGAACAGAGCAAAGACCTGTCGGACGGATTTGAAGAAGAAGCGTTTTTCGATCATGAATTGCGCGGGCAAATTCAACAAGAAATTCACGCGCGACTCATTCCGCCTTTGCAAGCGCCGTTGCGGGCGCGCAGAATTGTTTTCCTTATTGGCCGTGGTTCAAACCAAATGGCCAGTGCCAAGGCTGAACTTCGTGCATGGTGCAAAGAGGCACAAATTGATGTGCCGGAGGCACAGTGGCGGCACTTTTCATTTGCAACACCAAAATATGAAGTGAACTGGGAAGCTCACACGGAGTTTGTCACCCTCACTTGGTTCGGCGACATCAATGATGGGTATTCTCGTCCAAAAGGCATTGGGCTAGAAGTTCTAAAGCGCTTCCCAATTATCGCAGCAACCCGGGTTGATGTCGTCGAGCGGCGCGAAATTTCGCCCGCCGCGTTGCTCGGGTTCGAACCCAAAAGCTTGTGCCTAACTCGTGTTGGCGCAGGAGACGCGCAAATAGGAAGTGACTTCCATACCGACGAACATGGCTTCACTCGGTTCGAGATCGCCCTAGATGGCTTGAGCTCGGTTAAAACCGGGATATTGGTGCGGCGTCTCCTTGAAATTGACACCTATCGATCAATGGCACTTTTGGGTTTGCCAGATGCGCGCGCGCAAGCAAGCATCGTCGGTGAACTTGAAAACGAATTGACGGCGCTCAATGAAGAAATTGGTTCTGTCTCCGGCATGGAAGACAGCCGTCGCGCGTTGGCAAAACTGCACTCACTTTCGGTGCGCGCTGGGCAAAGTCTGGACGAAACGGCCTATCGGTTTGCGGCCAGTATTGCTTATGGCGATGTGCTCAATATTCGCTTGGACCGGATCGAAGAACAACAAAGCGCTGAACACACAACGATTACGCGCTATCTTTCAAACCGCGTTGACCCGGCACTTGCCACCTGTCGCGCGGTCGAAAAGAGGCAGCGCTCGTTGGGCAACAAAATCGCCCGTTCGATCCAGCTGTTGGACGCGCGTATCAATGTCGATATTCAATCGCAAAACCGCGAAGTGCTAGCGTCAATCTCGGAAACAGCCAAGAGCCAATATCGGCTTCAATCGACAGTTGAAGGGCTTTCGACAATTGCGATCTCTTATTACGCGTTAGGCATTCTAGGCTACGCAATGGCCGGTTTCGCCGACTATTTGCCAGTTTCAAAAACGCTTATGCTCGCAATTCTCGCACCATTTGTTTTGTTCGGTAGTTGGATGGGTATTCGGGCGATCAAGAACGGGCACAAAGTGCACTAGCCGATTTTACTCGGCATCTGCCGCCGCCAATATCGCATCCCACGCTAGATCTGAACCAATGGCACCCAACGCATGTGGTGGCAGTTGTGGAGCCTCAATTTCATCGGTTGTGACCGCAAACAACACATCGCCATCAAAGATGGTGTGAAACGGATCGATGGCCCGCGCCATTGATGCATGGATTTGGTTTGCAACCTGTTTGAGCATATCGCGTTCGATCTTTTGGTTGGTCACCAAAAGACTGACGGTAGTATTGCCACGCTGGGGGTTTGCAGCGTCTTCGACCGCGTCGCTCAGTTTTATCCGGTGCCCCGTCGTTGGATGCAGATTGCCGCGCACTACTTCCCCCTGTCGATCCAAAATCGCGCCAAAAGGGTTCAAGACAACAGCGAAAAACACCTTTACATTACCGACTTGTAGAAAGGCCGCGCCTTGGCCTGTCCGTTCGCCTTCATACCCTTTTTCCCACAAGCATTTGCCAGCGCTTGCTGCAAACCCAGCACCAACTTGGCCCATCTCAAATCGCCCAGGCTGTGCATTGGCAATGGCCGCGCGACCCAGCGCTTTGTCGGGATAAACGGCATTGTCGCGGTAGCGATAATCATAAATGATGGCGCCTGCTGCTAGCGCAATGTCTTGCCAATCCGTAGAATAATTGGCGCGCTTATGGAGTTCTGCGCCTGCACCTAAAATCGCTTCCTGGCCATAGGCAGAGCCACCCGCGAAACAAATGCTATCGACAAGAGGATAGTGCGTGCCGATTGCGCCAATCGCGCCGCCGCGGCAATCCGCGACCATCTTGGCGCGTTTTTCAAAGTGAAAAACAGTGCAGCCGGTTTCTGCGTCGACATAGTCTGCCGTGCCGATATTGAACCCCGGAATATCAAACTCAAGCGTTCGGCGGCCAGGGCGATTGATCGCGGCATCAAGCTGCAAATTGTCGTTTGTTTTGATCATTTAATTTGCCAACCAGTCTGAAAGAGCGCTGATCATTTGGTGATGCCCCAATACGCTCTTTGGCACGTCATTTGGTGACTCCAGAACGTGTGCCAAACCGTCTAAGACACACATGGTGGCACCAGCCTGTTCGATTTCCTCGAGCTGTGCCGCGTTGTAACTGGGGTCTGCGGTGCCAATGGCAACAAAGGATTGCTGCGCGTGCTTCTTGAGTTGCTGTTCACATTCAGGCACACCCAAAGATGGCGTTAGCCAAGCAAGTTTTGCATTACGACAGATATTGTTGGCCAACATTTGCGCCATGATCATGGTGCCAAGGGATTTGCCCACGACCACCAACTCATCGCTTGACGTTTGATCGCTCAAGCTCGCATAAATCGATTTTGCATCCTCGGCGAATGTTTCCATCACGCGGGCGAATTCTTGATCTCTAAATCCATCAATCTGGTCGTAGGCGTAATGTACCGAAGCCGTGCGAAAACCAAGATCGTGCAGCAATGCTCGGCCAAAGAAGAAAATCGGATGGTCCACACGATAGGCCATGCCGGGCAGCAAGAGCGCAAGCTTTTGCGCTTGCGCGTTTTCTTCGCTGAGTTCGATTTGGATGGCGTGGCTTACCTGACCGCCCACGGAGAATATGCGATTGTCCATTATGTCGCCAATATGGGTTTAGAAAAATGTGCTGAGTTTACGGCCGGTTAGGCGAACATGACGTTCAAGAACCGCTGCAGCGGTGTCAATTTCACCCTTGTGTAGCGCTTTGAGAATAGTCCGGTGATCATGCTCTGTGCGCGTTTCCCACCGTGACCGCCAGGTGGAAAAAAGAAATCGCGCGCTCGCCAAATGCAAATCATCAATCGTTGCCAACAGTTTTGGCATCTTGCAGGTAGAGATAATGGTGCGGTGAAAGCGCTGATTGGCTTCTTCCCATGTGAATACGTCAAGTGCGCGCTCGCCATCTTCAATGGCTTCGAGGGCAAGGTTGAGCGTATATGCTGTATGGAACGGAAATGCATGGCGCAGTGCCAAAACTTCAAGTGCTGCGCGCATCTCTGCCACTTCTTTTGCGTCTGAAATGCTGAAGGTTGAAACGCGCACACCACGACGCGGGATGGATTTTGCCAAACCGCGCGCTTCAAGGCGACGAAAGGCTTCGCGCACGGGCACGTGGCTTGCGTCAAACTCTTCAGCGATATGGTCTTGCCGCAACTTCTCGTCTGGTTTAAGCTCGCCGCGCACAATGCGGTCGGTCAGCGCCGCTTCAATTTGTTCGACGACAGTTTGTTTGTGTTCATGTTGATCCATGAATTATAGATAAAATGATTTAGGCGACCTTGTCGAGCGTCATGTCTTGCGTTGGTGTTGATTGTTTTTGAAAGCGCGGCAATTGCGTGCGCGCATGGGTTGTTTTTTCCCACGAGAAGGGCTTAGTGGCGAGTTGAAGCGCAGCGCGTAATGTCGCGAAACTGGTCATAAGCCAATAGATTGGCAAGAAGGTCTGCCAACCGATCAAATGGAATTGCTTGGTTTGCCAAAGCCCAAGCGCCGCGGTGAGCACCGCACTAAGATACCCCGTAACGAGCACAATCAAATGCATGTTAAACTGCGCATAATCTTGCTGCGCGAGGCCTGCGTTGTACATCAAGTCGCTGACGAATTTGATGACAAAAAGGGCGTGAAGCGGCGCGGCAAATACGAGCCCACCGACATAGATGTAGAACACAATAATATTGATCAGGCTCATCTGACGACGCAATTGACGAAAATCTTTGGTGTGCACCAAAAGGGTTTGCATCCAGCCCTTCATCCACCGTGTGCGCTGTTTCACCCATGCCCATAAATCTACGGGTGCTTCTTCACGCGTGTAGCTATCAAGAATGCCGCATTTCATTTGGGTTCGCGAAAGCCGAATGCCAAGATCGGCATCTTCGGTGACATTAAAGCTATCCCAAGCGCCAAGGCGGCGCAGCGTTTGCGTGCGAAAGTGGTTTGATGTGCCACCAAGCGGCATGGGCATGTCAAGATGCGCGAGCACCGGCATGATCAAGCCAAACTGCGCCGCATATTCGGCGGCAAATAGAGCGGTGAGCGCATTTTCATTTGCATTGTCGATGACAAGGGTGGCCTGAAGGCACTCCAATTCAGCATTGCGCGCAAACAAAGTGGCGGCTTTTCTCAATTGGTCAGGCTCGGGAATATCCTCAGCATCAAAAATCACCAAATGCTCACCGCGGACAAATGGCAATGCATAGTTCACCGCTTTTGGTTTGGTCCTCGGTTCGCTGTCTGGCACTGTGATGAGCTCAAATCGAATGTCGTCGAGATATTTTTCAACTGCTGCAATTGTTTTGGTAGACGTTTCTTCAACAACAAATTTGATGTCGAGTTTTGCCGCTGGATAATTGAGCGCGCGCATGGCTTTCACCAATTGTTCCACCAAAATTGCTTCGTCACGCAAAGGAATAAGTACGGTGTAAATCGGCAACTGCGCGTCAGCCAACAATGGTGCGCTGGAGAGCCGAGGGAGCTGACGTCCGCCTATGGCGCAGGCCAGTCGGAAAGCTGCAGGAACAAGAAAAAGCAATGTCACCAAAACCATCGCCACGCCCTCAAAATAGGGTGGCGGAAAGCTAAAAGCGAAGGCGACAGCGATTACAATCACCAAAAACATGATGCGTGTTGTTGTTGGTAGCCCCAAATGCGCGCTGGCAAATGGCCAAATGCGGGCCAATCTGGTCACGGCAGACTGGTACAATGCACTATGTTGTTGCTCCGCGTAAGCGCGCCGCAAAACCCTTGGTGGAATAACGCATAGCTGCTCGCGCAACGCGGGATTATACGCTACGCGTTTGGTGAGCTCGACATATCGCCAAAAATTTGGGGCAACAAACAGCAAATCGCGATCGAGCATTTTGCCGCGAACGCTGCGCACATCGTGCAACTGGTCCACACGGTCTACCGGAAGTGATGGCGATGAGATTTTGGGGCGTTCGTCTGTGAAGGCAATTTGGATAGCTTTCGCAGCGCGCGCGAAAACATCGCGTTCGCTCAAGCCTAGTTTATGGCCAATGAAATCGAACGGATCTATTTGGTTTTCTGCGGCTTGCCGCAAATCAAAAAGTGCGGCCCAGTCGCTTTCGTAAAATTCTGGAAAGATGCGACGCACTAACGCCGCCCCGAGCGTTTGATTGAATTCTTCCACAAAAGTCAGTCATAAAAAATTACACAAATAAAATATAAGTCGCTAGTGTGGCCAACAATGCGGCGTGAGTCAAAAACCAAAAAGCGAATATGAAATTCTTCAACCTTGTGCAGACGACGATTTTTGCGCTTTGCGGTGCGTTCTTTTTGAGCTTGTCCGGCGCTCAGGCTCAGCAAATCCCAAACCATAGCGACGCGTCGCAGCACGAGGATGTGTTTGATCTTGCGCGCGTACCGTCTATCCGGTTTTTGACAACGAGCGATTTCCCACCCTTCAACTTCGAAGATGCTGGCGGCAACTTAATCGGCTTTAATGTGGACTTGGCAAAAGCGCTTTGTGCCGAGATCAAAGTTGACTGCACCATGCAGGCGTGGCCCTGGGCGCAGCTGGAAACAGCCATGAAAAACGGGCAAGGCGACGCTGCGATTGCCGGATTAGCCATTGATGAAGCCAACGCCGCAAAATATTTGTTTTCCCGTACATATCTCAAACTGCCGGCGCGCTTTGTCGGGGCCCAGGCAGATTTATCGGAATTTGAACCAACGACGATCACTAAAGAGATCGGCGTGCGCGAAGGCTCGCGCCATATGGATTTCTTGGCGAACTACTTCCCGCAGTTAAAGCTAAAACCGTTTGAAAACGAACTGGCGATTTTTGAAGCTTTGCAAAACGGAGAGCTGAGCTTTGGGTTTGTTGACGGGATGCGCGCGTCTTTTTGGCTCAACCAAACCGAGTGCTGTCAGTTTTTGGGCGGGCCATATTTTGACAGCGAATATTTCGGTTCGGGACTAGCGGTTGCCGTGTCGACCGACCTGCCGGACGTCAAACGTGTGATCAATATCGGGCTACGCCGGCTCAACGAAAAAGGCAAATTTGCCGAGTTGTACCTCAAGTGGTTCCCGGTGGGCTTTTACTGACCTCGTCGGTCTGTTGGGCTTTCTGCTTTCCAACAAATGGAAAACGAATTGACCACCAAAAATGTTCCGGCCCTTCCTTTTGATAGTCATTCAGGCCGATGATCATGTCTTCGTGTCCAAGTTTCGGCTGATCAATATATGTACCAAACAGGCGGTCCCAAAGGCTGAGTGCAAACCCATAATTCGAGTTTGTCTCACCCACATCAACTGAGTGGTGAACGCGATGCATGTCTGGCGTGACGATAATCGGTCGAACGATGCGGTCGAGCCAAAGCGGGAGCTTTAAGTTGGCATGGTTGAAAAGGGCAGAGGCGTTTACAACGCCTTCAAAGATCACGACAATTACAGCATCCGCACCTAAAAACATCACAGCTGCGGCTTTTACAAATATTGAGAATAAGATCTCCAGCGGGTGAAACCGAATAGCTGTTGAAGCATCGATGTCATGATCGGCGTGATGGACGCGGTGCAGGCGCCAAAGAACGGGAATTTTATGGGTCGCCCAATGCTGTCCCCAAATCACAAAATCAAGCACCAGAAATGCTATAGCCCATTCGATCCAGAGGGGCCAAACAAGCCAATTGAATAGCCCGAACCCCAACTGTTGCGCATAGATAGCGGCAAGGAGGGCCGTGATGGGGACAAGCAAATTGGCAAGCACAAGGGTGACGAGGGAAATCGTCGCGTAGCTTGAAATCAAAATACCGACATTGGTCGCCCAACGTTTGACCCGTGAATGGCGGCGCTTTCGACGCGGCCACAGAGCCTCTAGCAAAATCATCGCGGCGAAAACGGCGACAAAACTGCCAAATCGCCAAGCACCTTCGTTAATCCCTAGTTCTTCCATCACATTACCTATATTAGTTGTTGCTAATATATAACATGGCGCGCGATTATGCCATGCAAATCAACGCACCTTTGTGTGATCGAATGTGAGCCTGTTACGCGACGCGGTGACGCGCTTGGGCGGCAAGTTCAATCGCTGCTGAAGTCAGCTTGTCGATCTTAAGACGGTTACGTAGCAGCTCAAGAATTCGGATTTCTTCAGGCTGGATGTTTAGATCAGCCGCCGCCACTTCAACTGCCACAGCGTAGGCCGTATCGCGCAACTTAGAAGGGATCGTATCTTCGATGAGATCGAGGATTTTCATCATGCCATTGTCATCATCCAAAACGTCAGCGCATTGACCGCAGACAAATGGAAGTGCTTCTTGCGAGAAGCCACTAAAGACAGGCATGTTGCGCACCACAGAGCCAATGCGGCCCAATTCCTCGTCTGACATTTTACTGTCAGAAGCGGAAACGACCACCATGATGTAAACAAGTGCTTCTTGTGGCGTGATGGACATGAGCTTACTCCGTTGTGCAAATCACGTGAAAATTACGAATGTTCCCGGTCAATTTCAAGCGCGAACTTTACCTTTATGGCATTTGGAAACGCACCGAACATTGACGCGATAGCCAAGGTATGCGAAATCGCCAAGATTGCTGCGCTTAATGGATTTTTGAGCAGCATCAATTACAAACAATCACCAATGAGATTTCCAACCAAAAAGGGCCGCCAAAATGGCAAACACCCAAACAATTTTTGACGATGAATTTTACGCAATCGCTGCGGATGCGCGCGCATGGCCTTTCGAGGAAGCGAAAAAGATCGTCAAACGGTTGGAGAAATCTCCTAAAGACGAGGTGATTTTTCAAACGGGATATGGCCCTTCAGGCTTGCCGCATATCGGTACATTTGGTGAAGTGGCACGCACATCTATGGTGCGCACCGCGTTCCGTTTGCTGACTGGCGACAAAATCCCGTCAAAGATCGTTTGCTTTTCAGATGACATGGATGGCTTTCGCAAGGTGCCGACAAATGTGCCGAACCAAGAGCATTTGGCGCAATATCTCGGTATGCCTTTGACGAAGGTTCCCGATCCGTTTTCTGACGAATATCCAAGTTTTGCGCACCACAACAATGCACGCCTGCAAGCATTTTTGGATGAGTTTGGCTTTGAATATGAATTTGTCAGCTCAACCGACTATTACACTTCCGGCAAACTCGATGCTGCGTTATTGCGCATGCTTGAAGTTTACGATGATGTGATGAAAGTTATCCTGCCAACGCTCGGTGAAGAACGTCAAAAAACTTACTCACCGTTTTTGCCAATTTGCCCGCGCACCGGCCAAGTTTTGCAGGTGCCGATGATTGCACGCGATGTGGAAGCTGGCACGGTAACTTATGTTGATCCGGAAACCAGCGAAGAAGTGACTGTTCCGGTGACCGGCGGTGCTGTGAAATGTCAGTGGAAAGCTGACTGGGCACTGCGTTGGTATGCGCTAGGCGTTGACTACGAAATGTCAGGCAAGGACTTGATCGACAGCGTGCGCCTTTCTTCGCGCATTGTGCGGGCAATGGGCGGAACGCCGCCAGAAAGCCTTAGCTACGAGCTGTTCTTGGACGAAAAAGGCCAAAAGATTTCAAAGTCAAAAGGCAATGGCCTTTCAATGGAAGAATGGCTGACTTACGCGTCGCCAGAAAGCCTTGCGCTCTTCATGTATCAAAAGCCAAAAACGGCAAAGAAATTGTACTTTGATGTGATCCCGAAAGCGGTGGATGAGTTTTACGCATTTTCGCGCTCGGCCAGCAAACAAACGACGGCGGAATTGTTGGAGAACCCAGCGACACACATCGCGGGGGACTATCCTCCAGCCCACGATTTGCCGATCAGCTTTGCCTTGTTGTTGAACTTGGTGTCAGCGGCCAATGCCGAAGACAGCGAAGTGCTTGGGGGTTTCATCTCGCGCTATGCGCCAGACGCGACACCTCAAACGCATCCGCAGCTTGATCGGTTGGTCGGTTATGCCATCCGTTACTTCAACGACTTTGTGAAACCGACTAAAAGCTTCCGCGCGGCAACGGAGCAAGAAGCGGCGGCTATGTCTG
Source organism: uncultured Maritalea sp. (assembly GCA_913055925.1). GTDB lineage: Bacteria > Pseudomonadota > Alphaproteobacteria > Rhizobiales > Devosiaceae > Maritalea. The sequence continues at coordinate 10,774 of CAJXLH010000021.1, forward strand.
AATTGGCAAGTCGTCTCGACGAAGTTGAAGATGCAACAGATGCTGAAGCCATCCAAACGCTTGTGTTTGAAGTGGGTAAAAAGCATGAGTTTGAGCCGCTACGCAATTGGTTCAAAGCGCTTTATCAAGTGTTGCTTGGCCAAGACCAAGGCCCGCGCTTCGGTTCATTTATTGCGCTTTATGGCGTTGAAGAAACCAAAGCGCTTATCGCCAAAGGCCTAGCTGGCGATTTGGGTTAATTCTGCTCCTATTGAAAATTTGAGGGCTTCGCTACGGCGAGGCCCTTTTTATTGGCTGGCCCACAAAATGCGGGCGACCCAATCCACATCGTTCATCGAAATTGAACGGGGAGGATGCTCGGGGTTCAATGAATGCAGCTCGATCAGGTTTGCTGTTTGGCGGTGCAAGATTTTCGCCATCACTTCACCGTCATTTGTGCGCACCACCACGCGGTCGCCCCGGCGCACTTGTTCTGACGGCGAAACGATGATGACGTCGCCATCGCGATAAAGCGGCATCATGCTGTCGCCGCTCACTTCAAGCGCGTAGGTGTTGGAATTCGGACCAACCGGGATGTTCACTTCGTCCCAACCTTGCCCGACGGGAAAACCACCACTGTCGAAAAATCCACCAGCACCGGCCTGCGCAAATCCTAGAAGTGGTAACATCGCCTGGTGACTGTCACGTTGTTCATAAACGCCGCCGCCGGCCAAAAACTGGTCCATGCTTTCATCAACAGTTTCGAGAACTTTGGCGATGCTTTCAGTTGATGGCCAACGTTCACGACCATCTTTGGAAATGCGTTTAGACGGGTTAAACGCTGTTGGATCTAGGCCTGCCAGCCGCGCAAGACCCGAAACGGAAAGGCCACGTCGCTGCGCAAGCGAGTCAATTGCCGACCAAATAGCGCCGTGGGTGATCATTTTTTTTATATCCGTTAAAAGGAATTATTTCTGCCAAAAAGGACAGAAGTCCTAAAACAGTTAACTTTCAATAAAGATATTGTAAAGTGCTAATAGGTGTCCCCAAGAGTTTTCTTGCTTGTTTCGCCAATATTTCCTAAAGCCCAAGTAACCAATAATTGCCTCAAGATATTGCAATGAAAATTTACAAAGTGTGCGGCCAGTCCCATTGGCAAAAAGCGCAAGAAGATGGCGTTTTTACCGGCGTTGCTATCGACCTTAGCGACGGTTTCATCCACTTTTCAGCTGCGGATCAACTCGCCGAAACGCTTGAGAAGCACTTCACAGGTCAAACAGATTTGGTTTTGCTGACCATTGACGCAGAAGCCATCGCAAAAGATTTGAAGTGGGAGCCTTCTCGGGGTGGCGCACTTTTTCCGCATCTTTATGCGGACCTTCCCTTGAACGCGATTACGAACGAGCATCAGCTTCAATCAGATGATGCTGGAAAATTCATCCTGCCAGAAAGTCTATAGATCATGGTTTTGAGCCACTTCGCCAAGTTTTTAAGCCAACCCGTGGTGCAAAATCTGTCGCGTGACGCTTTGTTGCGCCTTGATCCGGAAACGGCGCACGGCCTGACCATCAACGCATTGAAATTGGGTGCCGTCGCACCGCAAGAAACCGCTGATCCAAAGTTTTTTGAAACAGAAATTGCGGGGTTGTTGCTCAAAAACCCTATCGGCATGGCCGCGGGTTTTGACAAAAACGCGGAAGTGCCAAACCAACTTTCTGATATTGGGTTTGGTTTTGCTGAAGTGGGGACGATCACGCCACGTCCTCAGGACGGTAATCCTAAGCCGCGTTTATTCCGTGTCGCGGAAAAAGACGGTGTGATCAACCGCATGGGCTTTAACAATGAAGGCCATATGGCGGCTTATGAACGGCTCACCAAAAACAAAAAGCCTGGCGTAACAATTGGCGTGAATGTCGGCGCGAACAAAGATAGCGAAGACTTTGTGGCCGACTATGTCGAAGGCGTCACGCGCTTCGCGCCGTTGGCAGACTATTTAACGGTCAACATTTCATCGCCAAATACGCCGGGGCTGCGTGACTTGCAGTCTGCCGAGGCGTTGAAGAGGTTGTTAGGTGAAACCTTGCACGCGCGCGCTCAGGCGGCGGTGCGGGTGCCTGTGTTCCTAAAGCTTGCTCCGGATCTTGATGAAAAGGCGATGGACGAGATTGTCGACGTTATTCGCCAAGTTGATCTTGATGGCTTGATCATCTCAAACACGACCTTGTCGCGTGAACAGGTTACAGGTTGCGAAAATGCAGACGAAGCAGGTGGCTTGAGCGGCAAACCGCTCTTCAATTTCTCCACAATGCGTCTCGCGCAAATGCGCATGCGTGTGGGCAATGAACTGCCGATCATTGGGGTAGGTGGCATTCACTCAGCCAAGTCTGCCGAGGCAAAGCTTGCTGCAGGTGCGAATGCAATCCAACTTTATAGTGCGCTTGTGTTTGGCGGCATGGAATTGCTGCGCGACATTAAAAACGGTTTGGCCGTGAAAATCCGTAAAGACAAACTGGCCAATATCAGTGAACTGTCTTCAACCGATGTTGAAGCATGGGCGAACGGCAAAGCCGAAATCTAATTTCGGCTAAGCGCCTGCATCTACTTTGGCAAAAAGGTCTGGCATTCTTAGTTTCAAAAGAACGAGGAATACCAAGCTTCTACCGATAAAGAAGCTATGTAGCGCCCACCAAAGGCCGACGATGCCGAATAGCGGCGTTGCAACAGCCCATACGATTGCAAAAATTATTGTCGAAATAATCATGCCATTGCGCATGTCTGAGCCCATGGTGGCCCCGGCAAATACACCGTCAAGCACGAATGCGAGTACACCAAAAACGGGCGCGATTGCGGCGACCAGCAAATAGTTACGTGCCGTTTCGCGCACCACTTCGTTTGTCGACATAAAGTCGATAATCATCGGTCCGGTGATCATAAAAATGATGGTCAAGACGCCGGAGAGAATGAACCCCCAAAGCGATGAAAGCTTAATCGCATCCACAAAAGCAGGGCGCCAGCGCGCGCCGATTGCTTTGCCGCACAATTGTTCGGACGCTGCCGCCAAGCCATCAAGGAAAAACGCAGCGACCATGAGGAAGTGCAATAGAATGCCGTTTGCGGCGAGAATGTCATCACCGGCACGGGCGCCTTGCGATGCAAAGAAGGAAAACACCGCGCTCAACAGGACCGAACGAACAAGAATGTCGCCGCTCAATCCGAGCAGCTTCTTGATTTGTTGAGTGTTGAGAAGATCAGCTTCAGCCAGTTTCTGGGACAGTTTCGATAGGCCGCCGAGCTGAACAATTGCCCAGCCAATACCGAGCACAAGCATTATGATTTGCGCAGCAACAGTGCCCCATGCAACCCCCGCAATTCCCATGTCGAGCCTAAAGGTAAAGGCAATTGAAAGTCCGATATTTGACAGGTTGAGAATGAGTTGAAGGATAAGCGCAGTAAAGCTCTGACCGCGGCCCAAGAACCAGCCGACCAATGCAAAATTCATCAAGACGAAGGGTGCTGCAAGCACGCGGATATAAAAATACTGCTGGAAGGCCGTAACAACTTCGTCGCTCGCGCCGTAGGCGAAGCTTGCAAATTGCGCGATGGGCACCATCAAAGCCAGAACAACAAGGCCCGCGCTAAAACCAACCGTGAGCGCGCGCACCAGATGTGCAGACTGTGCGGTTTCATCACGCGCGCCAAAGGCTTGTGCGGTCAACCCAGTTGTTGAAAGACGCAAGAAGTAGAAAATGGCGGCGATGAAATCAAAAACCAAACCACCAAGTAGCAAACCACCAAGGAGATGAACTTCACCCAAGCGACCTACAATGGTGGTATCCGCAATGCCAACAAGTGGCTCGGTGACAAAGGCGACGGCCGTTGGCAGGGCAATGTGCCAAACATCTTTGTGGCCCACTTTAAATGGGTAGCTTTTAGCCGTCATAATTCACCTAATGCTGAATGCGCAAATGCGCCAAGAGATTCGATTAGGTGATTTTAGCCCGCGCGCAATCGCGCAGGCAAGAATTGGTTGTGATTGGTTGCGCGCTTACGAAATGAAGCGCTTCCAAAGACGAATGCAAACGTAAAGCGGGAAGACAATCGCGGCGCCAAAGCCAAACCATACGCCAAGGTCGCCCATAAAGCTGCCAAGGTCAGCGAAGGTACGGCCTACATATGTTCCCAATGTGCCAAAGATCGTGCCTGGCGTGATGTCCATCATCCGCATCACAAACCCAACGATTAGCGACAGGAAAACCAGTTTTAGAAATACCCGTTTTGGGCTACCGCCAAAAAAATTCCGCTGGCTGTGATCGCGTTCGTCGTCGCGGTAGTTTTCTGAATTGCTCATTTTGTTCCCCAACAAATTCAGTTTACCGCTCAACAAATGTCTGGCGGTCTTGTTTCGGTGAGTTAAATATAGGGGCAATGCGCAAATCAACAAGTTCAGCATCGAAAAAAAGCAAAATTGAACCGGATCTCTTTTCTGAGAGTTGGGGCTTGCCGAATGCTGTACAGCATTGGTTCTTGGACCGAAAGTGGGCACCGCGTGCGCACCAGCTCGATATGCTTGAAGCCGACAAGACCGGAAAATCCGCATTGCTGATCGCGCCGACTGGTGCGGGTAAAACGCTGGCTGGCTTCTTGCCGTCGATTTGCGATTTGGCTGAGAACGCGCATAAGGGTATGCACACGCTTTACATCTCACCGCTCAAGGCATTGGCAGTGGATGTGGCGCGCAATCTGACAGACCCGATCAATGAAATGGCGCTCGACATTCGGGTCGAAACGCGAACCGGGGATACGCCATCGTCGCGCCGGCAACGCCAACGGTTTGATCCGCCGCACATCCTGATGACAACACCAGAGCAGCTTGCTTTGATGCTGTCGCACAAAGAAGCGCCCAAGCTGTTTGGCAGTTTAAAGCGCGTCGTTTTGGACGAACTCCACGCTTTGGCACTTTCGAAGCGCGGTGACCTTTTGGCGCTCGGTCTCGCGCGGCTTGGCAAGCTTTGTCCTGACCTCAAAATCTCTGCTTTGTCGGCAACCGTTGCGAAACCGGAGATGCTGCGCGAGTGGATCGGACGGCCCAAACCTGAGCGCGAAGTTGCCTTTGTGACGAACACTGGTGGCGCAGATCCCCATGTCGAGATTTTGGCAAGTGACGACCGTGTGCCGTGGGCAGGGCACTCTGCGCAATATGCAGTGCCTGAGCTATTGGAGATCATCAAGCAGAACGGCACAACGCTACTTTTCGTCAATACGCGTTCGCAAGCAGAGCTGCTTTTCCAATCACTTTGGGAGTTGAATGATGATGGCTTGGCGATTGCGCTTCACCACGGTTCGCTCGACGTGGAGCAGCGACGGAAGGTCGAGGCAGCAATGGTCGCCGGAAAACTTCAAGCCGTTGTTTGTACTTCCACGCTTGATCTTGGCATCGACTGGGGCGATGTGGATCTTGTGGTGCAAATTGGCGCACCGAAAGGCTCGTCCCGCTTGTTGCAGCGCATAGGGCGTTCAAACCACCGTTTAGACGAGCCATCACGCGCATTGCTGGTGCCTGCCAATCGTTTTGAAGTGCTCGAGTGTGAGGCCGCCAAAGAAGCGGTTGAAGAGCGCGCACAAGACAGCGAAGATCCGCAACCGGGCGGGCTCGACGTGTTGGCGCAGCATATCCTTGGTATGGCTTGTTCCGCGCCATTCAACGCTGTTG
>CAJXLH010000022.1 GCA_913055925.1 uncultured Maritalea sp.
GCCGGTGATGCATGAGGGCAAAGAGATTATTCCGTTGCAATTCCTCAAAACGGTTTTGCCTGACCCAAGTGATCTTGGCGAACTCACCAAGGGCAAAACATGTATTGGTGACATTGCCACCGGCCAAGCGGCAGATGGCGAAGGCGAGAAGACCTATTACATCTACAACATTTGTGACCACGAAGAGTGCTACGCAGAAGTTGGTTCGCAGGCGGTTGCTTACACTACAGGCGTTCCCGCGATGATTGGTGCTGCACAGTTCCTAAAAGGAAACTGGAATACACCGGGCGTTTGGAACATGGAACAACTTGATCCAGACAACTTTATGGACATGCTCAACAATCACGGTTTGCCGTGGGAAGTGAAAGAGCTGGACGGACCGGTTCAGTTTTAGGGTCTGGACCCGAAGGATTTGAGAATGACCGAACAAGGTTTGCCGCAATCAGGTGACGAGGGCGAATTTGCCCGCTTTGATCTTTATTCAGTCCCCTCACCTTGCTTCGTCGTTGATGAGGTTGCGATTGAACGCAACCTCAAAATTCTTGCCGGCGTAAAGGAACGGTCGGGGGCCAAAGTGCTATTGGCCCTCAAAGCATTTTCGATGTTTTCTTTAGGCCCGCTCGTTCGCCAATATTTGGATGGCACCTGCGCGTCTGGCATTTATGAAGCAAAATTGGCGAACCAACATTTTGGTGGATCACTAACCACATTTTGCGCGGGCTACAAATCTGACGATTTGCCTGAGATTGTTTCGCTAAGTGATCATCTAATTTTCAATTCGGTGGCACAAAAGGAACGTTTCGCGCACATTGTTGCCGCATCGGACAGCAAAACGAGCGTTGGTTTGCGGATAAATCCAGAGCATTCTGAAGGGCATACGGAAAAGTATGATCCTTGCGCCCCGTGCTCACGATTGGGCGTACCCCTTTCTCAGCTTGAGCTAGAAGACTTTGAAGGCGTGGACGGCATTCATATGCACACGCTTTGCGAACAGGGCTTTGCCCCACTTAAACGTACATGGGAAGCCGCCCTTCCACGACTAAAACCGTTTTTGGAACGTCTCCGCTGGATCAATTTCGGCGGGGGACACCACATCACCCGCTCAGACTATGATCGCGAGGGCTTAATCGAATTTATCAAAAACATCCGCGAAACGTTCGCGGTAGATGTTTACCTCGAGCCGGGGGAAGCCTGCGCCATCGACGCTGGCATTTTGGTGGGCGAAATTCTTGATTTGCCTTTCAATGAAAAACAGCTCGCCATTTCCGATATTTCGGCTACTTGCCACATGCCAGATGTGATCGAAGCGCCGTATAGACCCGCCATGCTCGGCGAGCGCGATGAGGGGTCTAGCTTCCTAATCGGCGGGCCTTCATGCCTTGCTGGTGATGTGATTGGGGGTTATCGCCCCGCCAAACCATTTGAGATCGGGGATCGATTTGCATTCCTTGATCAAGCGCACTACTCGATGGTTAAAACCAACACTTTCAACGGTGTACCGCTACCCGCGATTGCAATTTGGAACTCCGATACAAACCAAACCCGCATTGTCAAAAGCTTCGGCTATACCGATTTTGAACAACGCCTTTCTTGATTGGACAAATTGATGTCGACCTTCTTGGATTCAGAACTGACCGATCAAGAACGCCAGTTGGCGGGCGCTAAGTTTGTCGTGGTTCCCATGCCTTTGGAGCGCACCGTTTCGTATGGTGCCGGCACGCAGAACGGGCCCGAGGCAATCATTGCCGCGTCGAACGAACTGGAGCGCATTTGCCCTGAAGGTGAACCGTGCACCGCTGGCATTTCAACATTGGACCCAATTGATTGCGACGGTCCGCTGCCCGACGTAATGGCGCGCCTGGCAAAGCAAACTGAAACGATTGTTTCCCAGGGCAAAATCCCAGTTACCCTTGGTGGCGAACACTCTCTCACTTACGGCGCGGTGACTGGTGTGTCTCGTGCGCTCAACAAGAAAATCGGCATCATTCAAATTGACGCCCATGCCGACTTGCGGATCGCTTACCAAGGCGAGAAACACTCTCATGCATCGGTGATGCATCTCCTATCAGAAAACGGGCACAGGCTTGCCCAATATGGCGTTCGCGCCTTGTGCCAACAAGAAGTTGAAGCCCGTACAAAATACGGCGTCACCTTTATCGACGGCGAAAAACTGGTGACCAAGAACATCTCAGAGATTGTGTTGCCAGACGATTTTCCAAATGAGGTCTATGTCAGCTTTGATGTAGACGGGCTGGACCCCTCCATCATGCCGGCAACTGGCACCCCAGTACCGGGTGGCTTGGGCTACTATCAAGCGCTTTCCATTGTGCGATCTGCGCTTAAGGGTCGCAAGTGCGTTGGTTTAGATGTTGTTGAACTGGCGCCCAACGCGACCAGCGATGCGTGGGATTTCACGGCAGCGCAAATCGCCTATCGCATGATGGGCATGGTCGGTTAACACCCGATCTTTTGACGATTCTCGGCCCAACACTTGATCTCAAATTGCCATACTCTTGCCATTTGGCATTTTTGTTACTATATTTGCCACATGGAGAATTAAAATGCTGCTTGAAGTTCAAACCACAACCGCACAGCCGGAGCATACTGCAATCACTGAAGATGAGGCTGCAGCGCTGGCGCGCGCGGTAACCAATCTTTTTGATCGCTGGGCGTTGAGCGATGTGGAGGCTTGCCAGCTGCTTGGTGGCATGGCGGCGCGCACATGGGCGCGCTGGAAGAAGGGCGATATTGGTCGGATCGACAGAGATTTGGCCATGCGGCTGTCTATCTTACTCGGCATTCACAAAGGGCTTCGCTATATGTTTAGCGATCCGCACCAGGGTTATGCGTGGATCAAAAAGCCCAATAGCGCCTTTGGCGGCGTGTCGGCGCTCAATATCATGATGCAGGGATCGATGTTTGATTTGGCCCGAATTCGTTCCTACCTCGATGCAGAGCGTGGCGGCAGGTGAACATCAACGACATCCCATTGATCCGTGTAGCGTGGCCGAAAACCTTTCGGCTCATCCGCTCCATTTTTCCGCCGATTGATCTGTTTGAAGACATTGCAGACCCTGAGGATTGGGAAGCGCTTGCATCGGCAGAAGCCAAATCCAATCCTCGCGTAGTTGATAGCATTGGGCAGCTCGCGCTTGTCCCTATCGAACGTCGCGTAAATGGTATTGGCGCCAGTTATGTAATGGCGCCATTTGTTCATGTGTCGCGTGACCGCCCGGGTCGCTTTACCAATGGTAGCTATGGTGTTTACAGCGCGGGCGACAGCGAAGAAGTCGCCATAAAGGAGGTCGCATTCCATCACGCTCGATTTATGAAGGCGACCAATGAAAATGCGGGCTGGACGTCGCAATTCAGAATGCTCATTGGCAGCATTGACGCCAAATTGCATGACGTTAGCGACGTACCTAAAGCGCTGTTGCCTAACGATTACCGCGAAGCGCAACGCATTGGCGCAAATTTACGCGCGGCAGGATCTAATGGTGTTTTTTACCCAAGCGTTCGCTGCGAAGGTGGAAAGTGCATTGGTGTCTTTTGGCCCGATGTAGTGCCCGTGCCTATACAAGCTGATCACTATGATTTTCATTGGGACGGCGCGCGGGTTGATCGCATTCGCAACTGCAATAGCGGCAAAATTTACGCAATCGCGTAGTTTCACAAATTAGCTGGCGAAAATGCCCTCAAAATCCGCAAAGCCTTTGACCTCGATTGGGTTGCCCGACGGATCATAAAAGAACATGGTTGATTGCTCACCCGGTTCGTCAGCGAAACGCGTGGTTGGCTCGATTACGAACTCAATCTCTGCGCCTTGCAGTTTTTCGGCCAGCGCATCCCAGGCTGGTTTTGGCAAAATGACCCCGAGATGCGGCATCGGCACCATGTGCTCGCCGACTTTGCCCGTGTTGGCAACCGGAAATGGTTCGCCGAGGTGCAGCGAAATCTGATGCCCGAAGAAATCGAAGTCGACCCACGTTTCCTTGCTCCGGCCTTCCTTGCAGCCCAGCAAATCGCCATAGAAGGCGCGCGCTGCGTCCAAATCCGTCACGTGATAGGCAAGGTGAAAGGCCGACTTTAACATACTAGCCGTCGCCCATTTTAAGCGCTTTGATAAAGGCTTCTTGCGGGATCTCAACCTTGCCGAACTGACGCATTTTTTTCTTACCGGCTTTTTGCTTATCCAAAAGCTTACGCTTTCGGCTGGCGTCACCGCCATAGCATTTTGCGGTCACGTCTTTGCGCAAAGCGGAAATGGTTTCACGCGCGATCACCTTGCCGCCAATCGCAGCTTGGATCGGGATTTTAAAGAGGTGTTGCGGGATAAGCTCTTTCAGTTTCTCACACATTACACGGCCACGGCTATCGGCAGCTGAACGGTGCACCAACATGGATAGCGCATCCACAGGCTCGCCGTTTACAAGGATCGACATTTTCACCAAGTCGCCCGCGCGATAGTCGGACAGCTGATAGTCAAAGCTCGCATAGCCTTTTGAGATAGACTTCAAGCGATCATAGAAATCAAAAACGACTTCGTTGAGCGGCAAATCATATTGGACCATAGCGCGGTTACCGACATAAGAAAGGTCGGTTTGAATACCACGACGATCTTGGCAAAGTTTCAAAATGCCGCCAAGATATTCGTCCGGCGTTAGAATGTTAGCTTTGATCCATGGTTCGCGGACTTCTTCGATTTGCATCACATCTGGCATATCTGCCGGGTTGTGCAAATCAAGTTGCGAGCCATCACGCATGCCCATTTCGTAAACAACGCTAGGCGCAGTAGCGATCAGATCGAGATCAAATTCACGGCTTAGGCGTTCCTGAATAATTTCAAGGTGCAATAGCCCAAGGAAACCGCAACGGAAACCAAAGCCGAGCGCGGCTGATGTTTCCATCTCATAAGAGAAACTCGCATCGTTGAGGCGGAGTTTGCCCATCGCGGCGCGCAGATCTTCAAAGTCATTCGCATCAACTGGGAAGAGACCACAGAACACCACAGGTTGTGCCGGGCGGAAACCCTCAAGCGGTGCATCGCAAGGCTTTTTGGCGTCCGTGATCGTGTCACCAACATTGGTGTCGGCCACCTCTTTAATCGACGCTGTGATGAAGCCGATTTCGCCTGGTCCAAGCTCGCCTTTTTCAACAAGCTTTGGTGTAAACACGCCCACGCGATCAAGATCGTAAACCGCGCCAGTGTTCATCATTTTGACCTTTTGACCTTTTTTGATGGTGCCATCAATCACGCGGATCAAAACGACAACGCCCAGATAAGCGTCATACCAACTGTCGACGAGCATGGCCTTAAGTGGCGCATCTCTGTCGCCTTCAGGTGCTGGCAAACGCTCAACAACTGCGTCCAACACATCTTCGATGCCAAGACCGGTTTTCGCAGAAATCTCTACGGCGTCGGTTGCATCAAGACCAATCACATCTTCAATTTGCTGCTTTACGCGATCTGGTTCTGCGGCCGGCAAATCGATTTTATTGAGAACTGGTACAATCTCATGGTCAACTTCAATGGCCTGATAAACGTTTGCCAAAGTTTGCGCTTCCACACCTTGAGACGCATCGACCACCAACAGCGATCCTTCACACGCTGCCAGCGAGCGGTTCACTTCATAAGCAAAGTCAACGTGTCCTGGCGTGTCGATCAAATTCAGCACATAGGTTTCGCCGTCTTTCGCTTGATATTCCAAACGGACGGTTTGCGCCTTAATCGTAATGCCGCGTTCGCGCTCAATTTCCATATTGTCGAGCACTTGCTGTTGCATTTCGCGCTCGGTTAGACCGCCCGTCACCTGGATCAAGCGATCAGCCAATGTGGATTTACCGTGGTCGATGTGCGCCACGATTGAGAAATTGCGAATGTTCTTCAATTCAGTCATAGCGCGCTGATTACCAGCTTTAGGCGCAGTCGAAAAGAGAAATTACACCGCATTTTTGCGCCTGCTGTCATCAATCGTCACATTGGGCCAAAAACAGCCCATTTTCTTGCAAACAATGGATTGAATTCTTCAAGCAAACGCCACAAGTTAGCACCATTATTTTTTGCATAAACGGCTGCCGCAACGTTCGGCGGACTGAGGAGATAATCGTGACCGACAAACTACCTAACAAAATCATCTCCCGTGGCCGATTTGACATTTCATACTGCGATTTTGGGAAGAAGGAAGACCCGGTTATCGTTCTGTGTCACGGGCTTGCATCAAGCGGTCGGCAGTTTTCGGATGATGCACGGTTTTTCGCGAGCCATGGCTACCGCGTCATTTTGCCAGATTTGCGCGGCCACGGACGGTCAAGTGTTCCAGACGACATCACCGAGCTCGACTTTAGCATTCCAGAAATGGCAGCTGATTTGATTGCGATATTGGACGACGCCGAGGTATCGGAAGTTCACTGGGTGGGGAATTCGCTCGGTGGCATTCTCGCCCTTTCTTTGCTGCCGCAGCATTCCCAACGTTTCAAGACGTTTACAACCTTCGGCACCTCCTACGCGTTGATGGCGCCAGGCCGGGCCGCGCAAGCATTGCCAGCCCTTTATGATTTCATCGGCCCTGAATGGGTTGACCATTTACTTGCCCAAAGCACTTCGACACGACGCGAAGCACAAGAAATGGTGAAGGAAATTTTGCAGGATTACGACATTAACGTCGTCACGCATACGGCGCAGAACGTAGCGCAGTACAACTTCATTGATCACGCCCTTGGATACAAAAAACCAATCCTGATGATCCGCGGTGGTGAAGACCGGTTGGTGAATGCAGCCCTTATGACAACTATGAAAGCAATGAAAGGTCAGCCGAACTTCAATTGTATCGACATTGAAAAAGGCGGTCATTGCGCTAATCTTGATGCAACAACTGAAACACGCATAGCGCTATTGGGCATGTTTGCCATGCACGAAACTGGCCGATAATATTTGATACCGAAATACTTGGAACGTTTTTTATGACTTCAAATCAACCAACCGAAAACGCGGCGTTGGCGACGCGGTCATTCCGGCGCGAGTCATTTTCGCTGCATTATTTAGAAGGCGGGGATCGTGCCAATCCAACATTGCTATTATGCCATGGATTGGGCGCGGGCAAAGAACAGTTTACTGACGACGCTGCGTTTTTTATTCAGCAAGGTTTCCACGTATTGGTGCCAGACTTGCGCGGCCACGGGCAATCCAAAACGCCTTCACACTTCACCGAGACATCTTTTTCTCTTGTGGCCTACGCGAATGACATTTTGGAGTTGGCCGATGAATTGGGCATTGAGAAGCTTCACTTTGTCGGCAACTCCTTGGGCGGGCTAGTTGGGCTGACGATTTTGAGGCTTCGCCCGCGACTTGTTGAAACTTTTGCAACCTTTGGCACGACCTACTCTTTGAAAACGTCGTCATTCACGATGGGGTTGGCGAAGTTTGTGAACCAATTGATCCCCCCAAGCTGGGTGGGCGATCTCGGCGCAAAAGCGGTATCGCGAAATGCGCATGGCCAAGCGGTGATGAAGAAATTGCTGGAAGCGGCGAACCCCAAGGTGACATCTTTGACCATGTCACACATTGCAGAATATGACTTGATCTCTGTAGCCGGCAACTCGCCGAAGCCGATGCTTTTATTGCGCGCTGAGCATGACAAACAAATCAACGCCGCAATTGGGCCGACCATAAAAGAGTTAAGTGTCAACGCGAACTTTAAAGTTGTTGAGGTTCCCGGCGCAGCCCATTGTGCGAACTTGGATGCGCCGGATCTTATACGTGAAGAGTTGCTGACCCACTTTGCGTCAGCATCCTAATTCTATGCGCGGCGCTTGAGCCCGATCGCCGCTAATCCTGCCATTGCGACAAATAGGGTCCATTGGGGCATAACCCAAAGGCTTTGGAACATTTGCATGCCAGAAAAGACAAACAGGATCGCGATTCCAATATAAAGAATGATCAGCGCCAGTGTGAGATCTTTTGCGCGTGCCGACCGCATCGCGGCCCACCCAAAAAACACGCCCGCTAGCAGCAACAGCAACGTGATTTGGTTCCACATCACCTCCGCAATGCCCTTGGAAAGCATAGGGGCGTCCGAACGATGAAGCGGAACCATAATTTCTGGCGTGCCGCCAAAAACGTGAAGTCCAGTGGTGGCGAAAGACAAGACGGCGGCGGCGGCGAGCCAAGGATTTACTTTTTTGTTTGCATTGGTCATTTGCGTTACCTTACATAAACATACGCATCCGTATTTAAAGGCAATTTACAAACAAAACAATACGGTTTCGTATGGAATATTGTCGCAGGGTTAATCAGCAAGAAGAGAAATCATGGGTAGACGTGCAAAACATACCAAAACGGATTGGACTTTGGCGGCATTTGAAACCTTGGGCGCTGAGGGCATTGATGGCGTGAAAGTGGAGCGCATTGCCAAGACCCTTGGTGCAACCAAGGGCTCTTTTTATTGGCATTTTGCAGATCGGCCAGCCTTATTGGCGCATATGCTTGATTTCTGGGAAACCGAGGGCACCCACAACATCATTGAGCAATTGCAGGAGGCTGAACTTCCTGCCGCTGAGAAACTAAAGCAACTGGCACGAGTCTCTTCTGAAGCGCAAACCCATGGCTTAGATTCAATTGCGGTAGAAGGCGCGCTGCGCGCTTGGGCGGGCCAAGATCCGATGGCCGCCGAAAAGCTAAAAAGCACCGAAGCCGTGCGCATTTCATATCTCGAACAACTGCTTTTGGACATCGGCCATGAACAAAACGCAGCAGAAACCTATGCGCGCCAGCTCTATCTGATGCTTTTGGGATTATATTCGATTTCCCGACATAATCCCGACCCCCAAAATCGCGATTTGTTTATCGCTTTTGCAGACCAACTCGCTCAAGCGTAGCGTCAAATAGACCTTGCCACATGCGCTCCCACCGATAGTAAGCGCCAACAGACAAGACGATCAAAGCCACCAAAGACATAGGTATCCATTCCAATTCTACTGTTCCGAAAAAGTGTGAAAGCAAGCGCCCAGGCATGAGCGCAAAGGCAAAAGGTATGCAAAGTGCGGCCCAATACATGGAGCGCATTGCGCCGCGATGAGCTTTGATGTTTTTGCGCCGCGCATAAACGACACCTTCATAAACGCCCCAAAATGTGATCGGCACGAAGATGTGGATAGGGCTGAACGGTCCGATGAGCTTAAAGCCATGAATGAAAGCCGCGCTTGTCGCGGTGATGAGCATTAGGATCATCCAGCACCACCCCAAAATCTTGTGGGTCCTGTTGCCTTTCTTGCCCCAAAACATATAGGCACCGAGAAATAGACACATCAGCGCCGTCACCATGTGAAGTTGTATGGCAAATGGCATTCGATAAAAAATCTCGAAATTCAAAATCATCCCCTGTCGTTCATCCAATGTGGATCGCTTGCAAAATCTTGGCTAAGAGGTCACAAGAGTTGGGACAATTTTGTTTGCGCGAACTGAGGGAAAATTTACGTGTTTAGCAGCGCCTTTCAATTGACGCTTCGTGAAATGCGCGACGTTTTTAGTTCGCCTCGTACGCTCGCCGCCATGCTGGTCATAGGGATAATGCTTGGCCTTATTGGGCCATTTTCAACATTTCAGTATTTCTTGCTGGCGCCGCGCATCGCTTATTGGGTGTTTATCGTTTTGACTTGCTACGGCGTTGGTGCATTTGGCGGCGGGTTTGTCGTCAACATTATGCACCAGCTTAAGCGCCAGCCAAACGTGGTTATGATGATTATCGGCGGCGGAATTGGCGCTGGTCTGCCCGTAGCGGTCACTGTAACAATCGCAAATGCGGCGATTTTGGGTGATTGGGAGATCAGCGGCTTTGAAGGTGTGATGACGCTTGTCTATTGCGTTCTGGTTTCCATGTGCATCACCGCGCTACATGTTTTGTTTTTGCGTGAAGATCGCCCATCAGCCACGAAACAAGTCCCGATCCTCGCGCGCCTTCAAATCCAAAATCGCGGCAAGCTTTTATATATGTCGATGCAAGATCATTACATCAATGTGGTCACTTCGCGCGGACAAGAGCTTCTGTTGCTGCGCATGGGCGACGCTGAAAAGGAAACCACGGGCATCGATGGGTTGCGCATTCACCGTTCGCATTGGATTGCGATTGAAGGCATCAAATCGGTGGACCGACAAAACGGCAACTACGTTGTTGAAATGCTCGACGGTGCCAAACTGCCCATTAGCCGCGGCCAGGTTCAGGCGGCACGCGACGCGGGTATTATTCCCAACTAAGCTTTTGCGGCCTCAGCGTTGAGCTTGCGCTGTTCTTCGCGCAACTCTTTCATCCGTTTTTTGTTTTCTTCGGCAAATTTTGCAGCATTGTCGCCAATGTGCTCTTGGCCGCGCTTTTCAGCCAAACGGATTTGCTTTTCACGCTCTGCAGCGCGCGCGCGACTTTTCTCACTTATTTTGCCCGCACAATGATGGCATTGCTGACCCTCAATGAAATCCGCATGTTTCATGTCGTCAGGTGTCAACGGGAACCGGCAAGCGCGACAAAGTGTGAGATTACCTTGCGCCAAGCCATGCCCCACGGACACGCGCTCGTCAAAGACGAAACACTCGCCATCCCACATGCTTTGTTCTTCTGGCATTTCTTCCAAATATTTCAAAATGCCGCCTTTGAGGTGATAAACTTCCTCAAAGCCTTTAGCGAGCATATAGGCTGACGCTTTTTCACAGCGGATGCCGCCGGTGCAGAACATTGCAACCTTCTTGTTCTTTTGCGGGTCTAGGTTTTTCTCTACGAAGTCTTTGAACTGGGTGAAGTTTTCTGTCTTTGGATCGACAGCACCTTCAAAAGTGCCAATCGCCACTTCGTAGTCATTCCGCGTGTCCAACACCACTGTTTCGTCGTCTGAAATAATGTCGTTCCAGTTTTCCGGGTTGACATAGGTGCCAACAATCTTGGTCGGATCTGCCTCTGGCGCGCGCAGCGTAACGATTTCTTTTTTCAGCTTTACCTTCATCCGCATGAAAGGCATTTCTGCGGCGGTTGAGTATTTCAGTTCTGAGTTTTTGAAACGGCCTTTGAACAGGTTTCCGCGTTCCAAATAGTCAACAAGCTCATCAATGGCGGTTGGGGTGCCAGCCACAGTGCCATTGATACCTTCTTCAGCAAGTAGCAAGGCCCCTTTGACGCCACGGTCTAAACAGAACTGGTGAATGGGTTCGCGCAGCTCTTTATAGTCTGGGAGCGACACAAATTTATACAGCGCTACAACCTTGAACTGAGACATGTCGCATTTCCTTGCGTTAAACTTCGAAAAGGCGGTTTATCAAACTCAGCGGCGCTCGCCAAGTCCAGCTTTGATCCCTTGCATTTTTTGCAATTTTCCGCTTGCCTTGGACCTGCTCCAATAGCCTAACAAGCTTCATATTGGAGCTAAACCAAGTGAAGGGAACCGACGTGCCATATAAAGCCGATGAAAACCGATATCAAGATATGCAATATCGCCGGACGGGAAGATCAGGATTAAAGCTACCTGCTATCAGCCTAGGGCTATGGCAAAATTTTGGTGGCACGCGAGATTATCCGAGTGCGTTCGAGATATTGAGCTACGCCTTTGATCAAGGTGTAACTCACTTCGACCTTGCCAACAATTACGGCCCGCCTCCTGGATCTTCTGAAGAGCTTTTTGGACAAATGATGGCGCGCGACTTTGCGCCCTATCGCGATGAGATGATCATCTCTTCCAAAGCCGGCTACGATATGTGGCCCGGTCCCTATGGTGAATTTGGTTCACGCAAATATCTGATCGCCAGTTGCGACCAAAGCCTAAAGCGCTGTGGTGTTGAATATTTCGATATTTTTTATTCGCATCGGTTCGATCCGGAAACTCCGCTTGAAGAAACAATGGGTGCGCTCGCATCAATCTACAAGCAAGGCAAAGCGCTCTATGTTGGTGTATCGTCTTACCCCAAGAAAGAAACGATCGAAGCCCACCGTATTTTGAAAGAAATGGGCGTACCCCTGACTATTCACCAACCTAGCTATTCAATCTTGAACCGCTGGATCGAAGACGATGGAACCCTCGACACGCTTGGTGAACTTGGGATCGGGTGCATTGCATTTTCACCACTTGCGCAAGGTGTTTTGAGCGGCAAATATTCGAACCGCGACAACGCGGGCACGCGCGCTGGCGAAGCCAACTCATCACTATTTGGCCGCCATCTCGAGCAAGGTGTGCTGGACGCCGTAGATGCACTACAAACGTTGGCAGATCAACGCGGCCAAACACTTGTTCAACTTGCGCTCGCATGGGCTTTGCGCCGTGATGAGATGACTTCTGCGCTTATTGGCGTGCGGACACTTGAGCAGCTTAAGGACAATTTGGGGGCGCTGAACAATTTGACGCTTTCTGACGAAGAGTTGCAGATCATCGATAATGCGGCCAAGACCGGCATGATGGATTTGCATCCACAACCTGGCGGCTGGCTACGCTAGGCCCATAAAATGACAGAAATCCGCAGTGCACATACCGACGAAACGGACAATTTGGCGAAATTTTACCACGATATGTGGCATGAAAGCCAAGCGCCTTTTCAGGACAAACGCATTGCGGATTTTCGCGACCTACGTTTCATGCGCGCGCGCATAAACGAATTCTTCCCGCATATATTTGTTGCCACTAATGGCAATCAAATCGAGGGGTTGATGGTGGCGCATAACGACCGCTTGTCGCAGCTATTTATTCACCCCAAAACGCGCGGCCAGGGCTTGGGCGCAAATCTTTTGGCACTTGGTGAAGCGAAAATGATGGCTGAAGGAACCGTTATCGCAACCCTTAGCTGCATAAAGGGCAACGATGGTGCACGCCGTTTCTATGAACGCCATGATTGGACGGTGTTTGACGAGCACAGCAAAATGGGGGAAACCCACCAAGGTTGGGTTGCGCCGGTGCATATTTGGGAAATGCGCAAAACCCTAAAATAAAAGGGCCGGCAATGCCGACCCTCAATATTTCCTACGCAGGCTCTGGCAATTTGCCAATTTTCTTTCGCCAAATAGCAGGTGCGATTTTGTGCACGCTTTCACCGCTTGAATCCACAGCGACGGTCACCGGCATGTTTTCAACTTCAAACTCGTAAATCGCTTCCATACCCAGTTCGTCAAACGCCACTACGCGCGATGACCGAATGGCTTTTGAAATGAGGTACGCCGCACCGCCTGTCGCCATCAAATAGGCGGCTTGATGCTTTTTGATCGCTTCAAGCGCAACTGGTCCGCGCTCGGCTTTACCGATCATCGCAACCAGACCAGTTTTTTCGAGCATCATCTCGGTAAACTTGTCCATGCGCGTGGCCGTTGTTGGCCCTGCTGGACCAACTGCTTCATCGCCAACTGGATCCACTGGTCCAACATAATAGATAACGCGATCGGTGAAATCGACGCCTTCTGGCAACCCTTCGCCGCTTTCGTAGAGCGTTTGAATACGCTTGTGCGCTGCATCCCGTCCGGTCAAAATCTTACCGTTCAGGAGGATTCGATCACCAAGCTTCCAGCTGGCCACTTCTTCTTTCGTCAGCGTTGACAGATCAACAGACTTTGCTTCAGAGGAAGGCTTCCAGCCAATATCAGGCCATGCACTTAGCGGTGGCGGTGTCAATTCAGCTGGGCCGGTGCCATCCAGTGTAAAGTGCACGTGACGGTTCGCTGCGCAGTTTGGTGCAAGTCCCACAGGCTTTGATGCCGCATGGGTTGGCGCATCGAGAACTTTTACGTCCACGACGGTGGTCAGACCACCAAGTCCTTGCGCACCAATGCCCAGTGCGTTCACTTTCTCAAAAAGCTCAAGGCGCAATTCTTCAGCGGTCGAATTTGGACCGCGCTCAATAAGATCTTGGATATCCACTGGCGCCATAAGCGATTTCTTGGCGAGGTACATCGCCTTTTCCGGCGTACCGCCCACGCCAACTCCAAGCACCCCTGGCGGACACCAACCGGCGCCCAATGTTGGTACGGTCTTCAGCACCCATTCCACAATATCGTCGGACGGGTTAAGCATCGCGAGCTTAGCTTTGTTTTCAGAACCGCCACCTTTCGCTGCAACGGTTACATCGACCTTGTCACCTGCGACCATTTCATAATGGATAATAGCAGGCGCATTGTCGCCGGAGTTTTTGCGGCTACCAGCAGGATCCACAAGGATCGACGCGCGCAGCAAATTATCGTCAAATTGAGTATAGGCGCGGCGCACACCTTCATTGACCATCTCTTCGATGGTGGTGTCGGTATCCCAACGCACATCTTGGCCAATTTCTAGGAAGACAACGGCCATGCCCGTGTCTTGGCAAATCGGACGATGACCTTCAGCACACATGCGCGAGTTCGTCAAAATTTGCGCAATCGCATCTTTGGCCGCTGGGTTTTCTTCCTTCTCATATGCTCTTGCAACCGCCTGAACATAGTCCAGAGGGTGATAGTATGAGATGAATTGAAAGCCATCTGCGATGGATTGGATGAAGTCTTCTTTTTGAATTGCTGGCATGCAAACACTCCGCGACTAAGTGTAGGGGGTTCACTGCTTTTCCCATGCACGTCAAAGATTTGCAACCAAACCTTTGGCCTATTTTAAACGCGCCCCCCCTTTGCCGCCGCAAGAATAAAGGCAAGGCTGAACCCGTAAAGCGTTGTGAGTAAGTCAAAGCCGAAAACGAAGTCTGTCAGACCGAAGAAAAAATAGCACACCGGCAATAACACCAGCGCATATGCGGCCCTTCTGTTTGCCCGCAAATCCGGGTCCAAAAGTAGATTCACAATTGGCGCTAGAATAATTATGGCATAGGCAAAAAGGCCGAACACGCCGCCCGCTACCGCAAAATCTGCAATGTCATTGTGAAATGTGAAATATTGCCGGACAGGTGCAAAATATTCGGGATCATTGGTCACTGACATCAATGCGTCCCAGTGTCCTGCCCACCCATATCCAGTAACCGGCGCTTGTAAGAACGCTTTCCACGCCCCAACCAACAACTCAAATCTTAGTTCTGAAGATAAGCCAGGCAAACGACCAGAAAACATTTCTGAAAGCGTGTAGCCTGTTCGGCTGACCATTCCAGAAGGGTCGAGCATAATCAGAGCCGCGCAGGCGGCTACCAATAAAGCGATGATGCCGGCAAAAAGCGGTTTGGATTTCTCCCAAACCACAGGTGTCACGAACGCGATGGCAATCAACGTTGCAATCGGTACGGTAAGCAATGCACCGCGCGAACCACTCAATAGAACAATCAAAATTGCTGCGCCCAGCGCAATGACACCCATGTTCGCGCGCGAAGGCAATCGCCATTGCACACATGCGATTGCAAGGAATCCAAATATAATGGCAACCCGTGCAACTGCATTTGCGCCCGCTGCAACAGCAACAGTTCTATCCATGTTTAGACCGAATTTTTGTGCCAGCGCGAATACAACGCCGAGCAGGCAACCAAGCACACAATATCTAGCGATCCGCGCAAATGTGACAGGTTTCTTGAGTGTGATCAAAAATTGATAAAGTAGTAACGGCAGTGCCAAACCTAGAAAGCTGACCAAATGCCCCAGATCAGCTGCGCTGCGGGCATTGAAAGCGAAAATGCTCAACAAAATGAGAAATGAGCCAAGCAAAGCTACAAGGGTTGGCTGCCATACAAATTCGGCATTACGTGCCGAACGGAAGCTGCCCACTGTTCCAGCGAACAATGCAAACAACAATGCAAACGCAATCGAAATTGAGCCAAATAGCGTGGGCAGAAAAAAGGTCGTCGCCAATATGCCAACGAGTAGCAGTTGGTCAAAGATGCCGTTTTTTCTCCCTTGCGTTTGGCTCACCATTTGAGTTAGCCGCGCAAACTTGCGCCCGTTGCTTTTTCGACCGCAGCGATAATTTTCTTGCTGACTGCCTCGATTTCTTCATCGGTCAACGTTTTTTGGCGCGGCTGCAAAGTCACTTCGATCGCAACTGACTTTTTGCCTTCACCAACATGCTCGCCTTCAAATACATCAAAGATCGATGTGGATTGGATCAGCTTCTTGTCTGCCGAGTTTGCCGCTTTCACAAACTTCATTGCTTCAACACCCTTGTCAGCAACAAAGGCAAAGTCGCGTCGAACCGGCTGCAGATCAGAAATATCCAAAGCGCCTTTGGTTTTTGTCGCTTTTTTCCGACCGCCTGGAATTGCGTCGAGATTGATTTCAAACGCGACAACAGG
>CAJXLH010000023.1 GCA_913055925.1 uncultured Maritalea sp.
TTATCGCATTCGCCAAGGCCGGATGCGCCTCGATATGCATCCGGTTGATTTGTCCAATAGCGTCAGAAATGTTCTTCAGCTTTCGGAACCCCTGATGCGCGGGGAGCCGGTAACGTTGCGCGTTGATATCGACAAAGATACGCCGCTTGTGATGGCGGATCCTGTGCGGCTTGAGCAGATTTTGCACAACCTTGTTGGCAACGCCATCAAATATACTGAGGCAGGCTCGATCCATATTTTTGCCGAAGCGAACGCGGATTGGGTCAATGTTTCGATTGTCGACACCGGCGTTGGCATTTCGCCCGAGGATTTGGACCGCATGTTCAAACCGCTTGAACAAGCGGATGGCGTCGACGCAGCTCGAAACACTGGCGGCACGGGCCTCGGCCTTACCATCGCGCGCCAACTTGCCACCATATTGGGGGGCGAACTTGTTGCCACTTCAACTTTGGGTGAGGGGTCTAACTTTACGCTTCGATTGAAGCCAGCAACGCAAGATGATTTGGATAAGGACGGTGCGCTGTCGCTGTCTGTTCCACAATCGGGTTATCACGAAACGCTAAATGATGCTGATGAAGCGGTGCCGCAGTTCGATCCGCCAAATCGACATGGTGCGCCAGATATTTTGATCGTTGATGACGAACCAATCAATTTGCAGGTTTTGCGAAATGTGTTGCTGCCGCAAGGCTATATGGTTCGGTCTGCTGAAAACGGGAAGAGTGCGTTGCGCATGATCGACGAGCGAACGCCAGACCTCATCGTTCTCGATGTGATGATGCCGGATCTGAGCGGCTTAGAAGTAGCGCGCCAACTGCGCGGCCGCTTCGATCATTTGGAATTGCCCATCATCATGGTCACTGCCCGAAGTCGCACACGCGACATCATTGCCGGGCTTGAAGCGGGCGCCAATGACTATGTGGTGAAACCTTTCGTCAAAGACGAACTGTTGGCACGTTTGAGTACGCTTTTGGAGGCCAGCAAAGCGCGCAAAGCCACCGCACAAAATGCCGAGCTACATGCTGAAATGAGCCGGCGCATACAGGTGGAAGACGCCCTACGCCTATCGCAAAACCGGATGACGGGGCTTTTGGATGCCCTTAGCGTCGGGCTGTGGTGCGTCGATATGGAAGGTCGGGTGAAATACGCAAATCGCTTTGCCGAGAACTGGCTTGGGGTGACAAGCGACCACGAGACCTCGATCACTTCTCTTATCGGTGTGGAAGTATTCGACGCCATTCGGCTCCAGGTAGAAACCTCAGGGCAAAGCGACAGCCAATTGGTTGAGCTGAAGGAACGATCCGAAACCGTTCGCCTTTATGGCTTTGAAATGGAGCAAGAGGCGGGTGGCGGCATTGGCTTATTCTTGCAGCCAAATCATGGCGACGAGGGTAGCGCCTTTGATGTGCGCGTTCTCCGTCAAGCTGTCGACCTCATCGAAGTCCCCGATTTATCAGCACCAGAACAATCCAAAGAAGATCAGTTACCTCCGTTGCGCGATGCATATCGCGAAAAAACAGTGGAGCTGATCAAACGTTCAATGCAGCTTTGGCAAAAAACAACTAGTCTTTCTAAGTTTGACTTTGCCGAGAAGAGCGGTATCTGGCGCGTACATCTAGATCGGTCATCGTTGCAAACTCGTACGCTCGATAAATATCTGACCATTGAAACTTTGCCGAAAAATCCACGCTGGCGCGATGTGATTGCCACGGCAGAA
Organism: uncultured Maritalea sp.; assembly: GCA_913055925.1. Taxonomy (GTDB): domain Bacteria; phylum Pseudomonadota; class Alphaproteobacteria; order Rhizobiales; family Devosiaceae; genus Maritalea. Next base: position 1,715 of record CAJXLH010000023.1, read on the forward strand.
TTTGTTTTGGTCGAGTGTGTGGGCACAGAATCCAAAGCCGAACTTGCAGAAATTCGAGCACTCAAGTCTGATATTGCAGAGATGATCAAAAAGGGTGCGGCAAAGTGGGACTGACCACTTTGTTCTTGTTGCCTCTTGAAACTCGGACTTGACCTTCCCATAACTGTAAGGTTTAGATTGTCCTTAGGGGGATGAATCGAATGCCTATTCAGGTGTCAAACGACTGAAGGGGAGCATTATGTGCCCAGTTGAACAGACAGAATTTGATCGCATGATTGAGATGGCGGAGAAGATCGGCTTTTCTGAAGAGGAATTGGCTGACTTGATGAAGACCTATGGCTGCCGCGAGAAGGGCAAGCGATGAATATTGGTCAGGCGGCCGAGCAGTCGGGTTTGCCGGCCAAAACCATTCGCTATTACGAAGAAATTGAACTAGTTCGCCCAGGGCGAGCAGATAATGGCTATCGCGATTACAGCGAAGACGATTTGCATCGCCTTTGCTTTTTGCAGCGTTCGCGCAGCTTAGGCTTTTCAATTGAAGAATGCCGCCTTCTGCTCTCGCTTTATGATGATGATCAGCGGGCCAGTGCCGACGTTAAAGACATTGCGAAGAAGAAGATCAAGTTGATCGAACAAAAGATCGACGAGCTCAATACGCTAAAGTCGACGCTTTCAAAACTCATTAAAAGCTGTCATGGCGATGAACGCCCTGACTGCCCGATTTTGGATGACTTGGCGCGCAACCAAGTCCGCAAATAGTCTACAATCCCAGTTTCCGCTGGGCAGAAAACGCAGCGTGTGTCAGTACGGCACCGCTTTCATAGTAAAACGCTGATGTTTTGGTCCAGCTCTCTTCATATGCAGCAATAGGCGCGATGGGCAGTTCGGTTTGGTCGCCTGAACAAATGTATTTGGCGATAGATGTACCGAACACCGTTCCCGGACCAATGCCGCGCCCAGAATAGCCAAAGACTGAAAAACCATTCGGGCCGAGCTGTTTGATTTTCGGCAAATGATCTTTGGTCATGGCGATTTGACCGTCCCATGCATAGTCGAGGCGTTTGTGCTTCAATTCTGGGAAAAGCTGCGCGAGTTTTTTGCGGGCCCAGTTTTCATGTATTCGCCCGCCAAACTGGTCAAGTGAGCCGATTGACCCAATGAGCAAGCGCCCGTCTTTATCGTAGCGGAACGAGCTCATCACCAAGGCAGTGTCCCAGCAGCCTTCCAATCCCGGCAGGACTTTTTCGCGTTCAGATGCCGAAAGGGGTTCGGTTGCAAGCTGGAAATAGTGAACCATCGTAAATGATGGCGCAGGTTGCGCTGTCGATTTGTATGCGTTGGTGGCATCGAGAAGATATTTCGCTTTCACCTCCGCGTCTTTTGTGGAGACCACCCATTGATCGTCATTTTGCGCATAAGCAATGACGGGCGACCGCTCAAAAAGCTGAGCGCCGTTTTCTATGGCGGCTTTCGCAAGCCCTACGCAGTATTCCAACGGCTGGATGGTGCCTGCGCGCGGGTCGAACAAAGCGCCATGAAGCGCATTGCTGCCCGTGCGTTTTTGCGTCTCAGCCGCATCCAACAGACGTACAGGTGCTTTGCGATTTTGCTGCTGCGCAAAGCGATTTTGAAGGTCAGAAACGCCAGCTTTGGAATGAGCGCAATGCAACGTGCCGTTGCGCACAGCATCGCAATCAATTTGGTGTGCATCGATCAATTCAAACACGAGGTCTGGCGCTGCGGCCAAGCGCACATTTAGCTTTTCGCCAGCCTCAGCGCCAAGGGTTTTTTCCACCTCATCTGGTGGCGTCCAAAGTCCAGCGTTGACCAAACCGACATTGCGGCCAGAGCCGCCATGCCCAATAGTTTCGGCTTCCAGCAGCACAACTGACATGCCGTTTTTCGCCGCTTCGAGTGCCGCGGAACAACCGGTAAAGCCTCCGCCGATGATCACCAGGTCAGCCGTGGAGTTGTCGCTAAACTGAGGCAATTCAAGCGGTTGGCCTGCCGTCAGTGACCAAAGATTTTGATGCTGCACTTTGTTCATCACTTAGTTCTGAAAATAGCTCGAAAATCCGTCGATAATCCGTTCAAGGCCGTCATCGTCGATTTCCAAATGGATGACCATGCGCACATCTGTACCGCCAGCGATGTTGATGCCCCGCGCCGCAAGGTGCGCACGTAGTGGTTCAGCGTCCTGCTCGGTCGGGTTGATGAACACCATGTTGGTTTGGTTGTCTTGGTGCGTGACATTTAGATTTGGCAATTGCCTCAAGGCCGCTGCAAGCTTTGCTGCGCGGTCGTGATCTTCTTGCAAACGCTCAATATTGTTTTGAAATGCAAATAGGCCTGCAGCGGCGAGGATGCCGGCTTGGCGCATACCACCGCCCAAAAATTTGCGATCCCGTCGTGCCTTTTTTATCGTCTTTGCGTCTCCAACAAGTACCGCACCAACTGGCGCACCAAGGCCTTTCGAAAGACAGATATTGATCGTGTCAAATCGTGCGGCCAAGTCTGTTGGGGCAATGCCAAGCTTGTTGATCGCATTGAAAAAACGTGCGCCATCAAGGTGCTTTTTGAGGCCGTGCTTGTCCGCAACATCCAAGCAAGAATTGATCCGCGCCATCGGTACGGCTTGTCCTGATACCGTGTTTTCAAGGCTCAAAACGCGGCTCGGCGGATAGTGTGAATCGTCGGGCTTTATAGCTGCTTCGATCAAGGCTGGGTCTAATCCGCCATCATCGGCCAACGGCAATTGACAAGGGAATGTGCCGCCTACAATCGAAGAACCACCGGCTTCGTGGGCATTGATATGGTAATCTGCGCCGAGAATAATCTCATCGCCGCGTGATGTGTGCGCCAACATGGCCAAGAGGTTGGACATGGTGCTGGAAGGCAAAAAAAGCGCACTTTCTTTGCCGAGAAGGTTCGCAGCATATTCTTCAAGCTTGTTGATGCTTGGGTCTTCGCCATAAATATCGTCGCCGACTTCGGCTTGGTGCATTGCCTCGCGCATAGCAGCGGTTGGCTTGGTCACTGTATCGGATCGCAGGTCAAGGACAGGCAAGTTCGAACTGGCGATTACGGATTCCATATTTTGGTACATGGTGAGCCTTTGAAATGATGTATCAGGTGGGAGTTGAAATCTGTCACAGAAGCGTATCGGTTCCAACCCATATTCGAGCATGAGTTCATGCTATTTTTTTGACTTGAGTTTCGGCAATTAGAAGCCTAGTTTTCATTTCATCAGCTCGATGAGTCTTGCCCTTCGTCCCACACATGTTCGGCCAATTCGAGTTTAGAACGATAGGTGTGGTGTATTTATGATCGATTTGAACGCTTGGCGCCCGACGATTTTGGCGCTTGCCATTGGTGCTGTTGGCGCGGTGATTGCAACTTATATTGGATTGCCAGCGCCTGCGCTAACTGGTCCTTCCATCAGTGTCACAATCGCAGGGCTTTTGGGTCTCAAATTGTCGGTGCAAAATCTTGTGCGCGACATTTCCTTTTTGGTGATTGGCCTATCGATGGGCACCAGCGTAACGCCAGAGGTTTATGAATCGGCCAAGCAATGGCCCTTTAGTTTGATGGCTGTCGTTGCGGGCGTTACTTCAGCGTTTTTTATCTCTCAATGGGCGCTCAAGAAGTTTTACGCTTACGATGCAAAATCTGCGGTTTTGGCTTCGTCACCTGGCCATTTGAGCTTTGTCATCGGTTTAGGGATGGATAGCGGCGCGGACATTAGAACGGTGGCGATTGTGCAAAGCATTCGCGTCCTCACGCTCACGCTCATTGTACCGATGCTTGTGGTTTGGTCGGGCTTGGCGGGCAGCGACTTAGTGGTGCCAACTAAGTTTATGAGCCTTTTTTGGGTCGCCATGTGTTTGGCTGCGGCGGCACTCGTTGGGCTTGGGTTTAAGCGGTTAAAAATTCCAGCGGCGTTTGTGCTCGCAGGCATGATTATTTCACTCGCATCACATCTCACAGGCCTTGTGGAAGGGCATATGCCGCAATGGCTCACGTGGCCTGCATTGATGATGCTTGGCTCGATGATCGGCACACGCTTTTCAGGGGTCAGCATGGCCGAATTGAAAAGCGCAATTGGTGCCGGATTTGCGATCACGCTGGTGGGCATTGCCGCTGCCATCGGCTTTGCTGTTTTGCTGGCGCAATTTGTTGATTTGCCTGTAGCACAGCTAGTGGTTGCTTTCGCGCCGGGCGGGGTTGAAGCGATGGCCGCGATGGCGTTTGCGTTAAATCTCGATCCAACATTCGTGGCCACCCACCATATTGCGCGCATTTTCTATCTTAGCTTTTTTGTGCCGCTGGCGCTCGCTTGGTGGGGAAAAGAATAGTTCAGACTTTCAGGACGCAAAGATAGCTGACAAACTGTCCGACAAAATTACAAGGTGGATGGTTTTATGCATATTTTTATTTCAGTAGATATTGAAGGTGTCGCAGGGGTTTGTGAAGGCACGCAAGGGCGGCGCGGCAATGCAGAATACGAGCTTGCGCGCCGGTTGATGACCGAAGAAGCAAACGCCGCCATTCGTGGCGCGTTCAACGGCGGTGCAACTGCGGTCACCGTTGCCGACTCGCACGGTTCTATGCGCAATATGCTGGTGGATCAGCTCGACCCGCGCGCGCGAATTGTTTCGGGTTCCCTGCGCCCATATTCAATGGTGGAAGGCGTGGCGGAAGACCATGCGGGGCTGATTTTGATCGGCTATCACGCCGCAGCGGGCAACTATGGCGCATTGGCCCACAGCTACAGCGGGCAGGCGTTCCACAAGATATTGGTGAATGGCACGCTGATGGGCGAGCCAACGGTTTTTGCCGGTTACGCCGCCAGTTTAGGCGTGCCCTTGTTGGCGGTGAGCGGCGATCAGTTTTTGGCGGAAGAAATCGCTGCACAATTTCCAAACGCTAAATCGATTTTGGTGAAGCAATCGATCAACTCCGCAGCGACCAATTCTTTGTCACCAGCTGAATCTTGCAACCTCATTGAAGCGGATGTTCAAACCGCCGTGCAAAGTGCAAGCGGTGCAAAGGTTGAAACGCCGATCACAGCGCCATTTGAAACAAGCGTTGAATTTCATCGTCAATCCTTTGCTGACGCTGCGACATATTTGCCAGGCGTTGAGCGTAAAGATTCTGAGACAGTCGTGTTCACTGTCGACAGTTACCGCGACCTTATCGGCACCATTGCGGCGCTGTCGTTGATGGTTTCGGGCTTGATGGCGTAGTATAAAATGAGTGAATTTGGCAAAGTTGCAACAGGCTGGTGGCGGGTGCCTAAGGGTGCGCGAAACTTGATCACGGACGTGCCGGGTGTTCAGGTCGGTCACGCGACATTGCTTGAGGGGACCGCCCGCACCGGCGTCACCGCAATTGTGCCAGCCAGTGGTAATTTGTTTCAGCAAAAGCTTGAGGCGGGTGCGACGATTATCAACGGGTTTGGTAAGTCGGCTGGTATTTTACAGTTGCAAGAGTTGGGGCAGCTCGAAACGCCGATTTTGCTGTCGAACACATTTGCGGTGCCGGTTTGCACCACCGTGCTGATTAAACATGCCATCGAAGCTAATCCTGAAATTGGACGACAAGCGCCAACGGTGAATGCATTGGCGCTTGAGTGCAACGACGGTGTTTTGAACGATATTCAAGCATTTCATGTCACAGAGGAAACGGCCCGAGCTGCGTTGGACAGTTGTGGTTCTGACTTTGAACTCGGATCAATCGGCGCTGGCACCGGCATGAAAAGCTTTGGCTTTGCAGGAGGCATTGGCAGTGCGTCGCGCTTATTTGAATTTGATCGCAGCCAATTTACGCTTGGTGCCTTGGTGCTTTCCAACTTTGGTCAACGCAGTGAATTTCGATATTTCGGCAAACGGCTCGGCGATGCTGGAGAACGCGACAGCGAAGCAGATAAAGGGTCGATCATCATCGTTTTGGCCACCGACGCACCGCTTGATAGCCGTCAGCTGACGCGGGTTTCAAAGCGCAGTGCAGCAGCGCTCGGTCGCCTTGGTAGCTATCTTGGCCATGGAAGTGGGGACATTGCGGTTGCGTTCTCAACGGACCGGGAACGCGATCAAAAAATCACGGAAACATCACTCGATGCGTTTTTCCTCGCGACGGCGGAAGCGGTGGAAGAAGCCGTTTTGCGCGCCATGTGGCATGGTAAGTCGCGCAAAGGTTATGACGGTGCACAATTGCCTGAACTGCGCAGCACGATAAAGGAAATGAATTTATGAGCGAAACTGGTTGGGCCATTGCTTTGCATGGCGGTGCGGGCACAATCCCGCGCGCGCAGGTGTCGGCTGAAAAAGAAGCAGAATGTCACGATGGTCTTCGGCGTGCCCTTCGTGCAGGTGCGGATATTTTGGAACAAGGTGGCAGCAGTTTTGATGCGGTCGAAGCGACGGTCATTGAATTGGAAAACGACCCAAACTTTAATGCCGGCCATGGCAGCGTTTTAACTTCAGACGGTGGGTTTGAATTGGACGCATCCATCATGCGGGGATCGGATTTAGAGGCAGGCGCCGTCGTTGGCGTGTCGCGGATTGAGCATCCTATTTCATTGGCCCGTCTCGTCCTTGAAAAATCAGACCACCTGATGTTCGTCGGTGAAGGTGCCTATGAGTTTGCCAAGTCACAAAATGTGCCCTTCGTTGATCCATCCTTTTTTGATACTCCTTATCGTCGCGCGCAATTGGAAGCAGCGAAGAAGGCATCCGTTGTTAGTCTTGATCATAATGACGGCAAGTTTGGCACTGTTGGTGCGGTGGCACGAGATCGATCTGGCGGGTTGGCGGCCGCGACATCAACGGGCGGCATGACAAACAAAAAACCGGGGCGTATCGGCGATACGCCGCTTATTGGCGCGGGCACTTACGCCAGTGATCAAAGCTGTGCTGTGTCTGCGACGGGACATGGCGAGATGTTTATCCGCATGACAGTGGCGCGCGATATTGCGGCGTTGATGGAGTATGCGAACTATTCGCTAGAAGATGCGGTCCATCGCAAGGTGATGGAAGAGCTTCCAAAAATTGACGGGGATGGCGGCGTTGTCGCGATTGGGAAAACAGGCGCACCTATTTTGGTCATGAATACGGATGGCATGTACCGTGCGTCGATGGTTGAAAATGGCAAGCCTTACACCGCGATATTTGGAGATGAATGATGAAACTTTACGGTTTGAAAAATTGCGATAGCTGTCGCAAGGCGAAAAAAGAGCTGGAAGCGGCGGGAAATGAACTTGAGTTTATTGATGTGCGTGCAACGCCTCTCGATAAAGCAACATTGGATGCATTTTTGACCGCGTTTGGTGCCGACAAGCTGGTCAACAAAAAGTCCACAACATGGCGTCAGCTGGACGAGACTGAGCGCGCCAAAGATCCGCTCCAATTGCTCGTTGAAAATCCGAGTTTGATGAAACGTCCAGTAATTGAAACAGATAAGGGCTGTTTTCTTGGTTGGACTGCGGAAACAAAATCCCATTTGCTATAAGCACTTATTCGGCGTAGCATAAAAAATAACACATGCAGTAATCCAGTTCTGAGCTTGGCGCGTAATGCTAGGTAAGGAAAGGGAGACTGCGCAATGCGAGCGGCTTTAAGGCTAGTGAGTAATACAGAATCTTCGGCCATCGAGTTGGCAAAGCAGCATCGAGAATGGATTGCCCTTGTAGGGGGCAATCAGGACCGTGCCGCGTTCCAGTCACTTTTCCAATATTTTGCACCCCGCATCAAAGCCATGATGCTGAAGGCGGGGATGAACGTAATGCAATCTGAGGATTTGATGCAGGATGTCATGATGACTGTGTGGCGTAAGTCAGCACAATATTCGCCGGATAGAGGCACAGTAAGCGCTTGGATTTTCACCATTGCGCGTAACGCACGGATTGATTTGCTCCGCAAAGCTTCGTCGCGTCCCTATGATGATGTTTATGAGCTGGAAATCGCAGCTGATGACAAATCAAGTGACGACGAAGTTTTGCAAAGCGAGCGGCACGAATGTGTCTCTGAAGCGTTGAGCGAGTTGCCAAAAGATCAGCGAAAAGTCATCGAATTGGCCTTCATCGCGGATCTTTCTCAAAGCGAGATTGCGAAGAAACTAGATTTGCCAATAGGTACGGTAAAGTCTCGTATGAGACTAGCCTATGGAAAGCTGAAAGGAAAATTGGAGGCGGTGCGATGAGCAATGTTTCCCATCACCTAGATGAAGCAACAATCATGCGCTACGCAGCGGGTGATCTTGATGAGGCCTTCACTGTTATTGTGGCGGCGCACATTGCGATGTGCGACCAATGCCGACAAGCAGTGCATGATGCAGAACAGCTTGCCGGTGGCCTGCTCGATGTGGCTGAAACCGAAGCTGTGAGCGATGATGCGTTTGCCAATTTGATGGCAGCGATTGATGAAAAGCCTGAGCTTGCATCAAATGTTCATCCGTTTCCTAAACGCAATAAGATTTCGGGCGATGTGCCGTTTCCACTGCAGCGTTTGATTGGCAGCGAGCTTGATCAGATCCAGTGGAAAAAGGTTGCGCCAGGCATTTCCAAACATGCGATTGATTTGGGTGGCGACAGTTCATCTTCGCTGTTCATGCTCAATATCGCTGAAGGTCACGCGGTGCCAGAACACGGTCATGGCGGCATGGAAATGACGCTGATTTTGTCTGGCTCTTACACTGATCGTTACGGGCAGTTTGCCAAAGGCGACATTGCCGATTTGGACGAACATGAAGAGCATCAACCGATTGTTGATGCGGGTGCACCGTGCATTTGCATTGTGGCGACTGAAAAGCCAACCAAATTCAAAGGCATTGTTGAGCGTTTGCTCCAGCCGATCATCGGAATTTAGATAAATGTCCCATCATCACGACGACAATAAGCGCCGGTTTTGGATAACCGGCGCGAGCTCTGGTATTGGCCACGCACTAGCGGAACGTTTGGCGGGGCAGGGCGATCATGTCGCGGTTTCCGCGCGATCTGAAGAAGCGCTTAATGCGCTGGCGGCTGCTAGCGGCAAAGTCACGGCACATCCACTCGACGTGACCAATCGCGAAAAAGTCCACCAAGTCATCGATGCGATTGAGGCCGAGGGTCCAATCGAGGTCGCCGTGCTTAATGCGGGCGCATGGTTCTTGATGGATGCGGTTGAATTGGACGTGGACAAAGTGCGTCAGGCGGTTGAAGTCAACTATATGGGTGTCATGTATGCGCTGGAAAAGTTGATCCCGTTGATGAAAGAACGTGGTGAGGGCCATTTGGTTTTGATGGCGTCTGTCGCTGGGTTTCGCGGGCTTCCGCGCTCGTTAGCTTATGGGCCAACAAAGGCGGCGCTGATCAACCTCACTGAGAGCCTAAAGCCAGAACTTGAAAAGTTCGGCATTCACGTCACGGTGATCAATCCTGGATTTGTGGACACACCTGCGACCCAAGACAATCCGTTTCCGATGCCAGACATTATCACGGCTGATGAAGCGGCAAAACACATTGCAAAAGGCATCGACAAGCAAAAGGTGGAAATTATTTTCCCTTGGCGCTTTGCCGTTGCTATGAAGCTGCTGCGCATCCTGCCTTATCGACCGTTTTACTGGTTGATGCGCCGCATCATGTCGCAATAATCAATCGAACTACTCGGCAGGCTCTGCTTGCTTTTTCACCACTTCAACGGCGCGCTTTGGCGCGTCGGGACGTGGCTGCAATTTAACACCCTTAATGAAGAGCTTTAGCGCTTCTAAATGAATGCCGGCCATCACTTTTACGGTCATCCAACCGGTAGAAAGAATAGCTGCAACGAGGGCTTTGTCGGTTAGGGTTTCGCGTTCGCCTTTAAAGTAAGCGTTGAGTAAAGGACCTTCATTGTCACGCAGCGCGACGCCCAAAGTGAGGCTATTAGCCGCCGGGGTCGTGTGGAAAGAATATTGGCCGCTCACATCGTTAAACGGCGACACATAGAATTGCTTGTCGCAATTTTGCCAGATCACACCATTTTCATCAGCTTGGGCTGGAATGACATAGGTATGTCTCTGGCCAAATGTGTTGTTGACCTCATAGATCATCAATCGCACATCGCCATGCTCGTCATGCCCATAATAAACGGTCAGCGGATTGAACGCATAACCGAGAATGCGTGGATAGGTAAGCATCTTAAAGCGGTCGACTTTAACATCAGGCGCCCCCTTTTGCGCCAAATCGTCGAGATAAGCGCGCAGATTTTCGCTGTCGCCATAGTCTTTATCGTAAAGCGCCACAAGGTTTGGCGAATTGTGGGAGAAGAACCGCAATTTCGTAGCCAGAGCATCGATTTCGTCGCAATCGACAAACAGGTTAAACACGCCATATTTCAGGGCGTGCTTAACCGGCTTAAGCCGTTTGTGGGTCACTGTGCCTTTATAAAGGGCATTTTGCGGCGTCTTCATTCTGCTGCCACACGTTCATCAATTTCGCGCACGTGAATGCGGCCAGATGGGTTTTGCACCTGCCATGGACGATCAAGGCCACCAAGTTGCTCTGCCACCGCGAGGCCAGATTGAAGCCCATCTTCGTGGAAGCCATACCCAAAATATGCGCCACAGAACCAGGTGTTGTTGCGGCCCTGAAGAGACCACAGTGATTTTTGCGCTTCAATCGCTGCCGCGTCAAACACGGGGTGCATATAGTCAAACTCAGCGTAAATCTGATCGGGATCAATCTCGCCGGTTGGGTTCAGCGTCACAAACAAATCTTGGTCGGTGGTCAGTTTTTGCAGCTCATTCATCCAATAAGTCACGCATAGGCGGTCTTCGTCCATGGCGTTGTTTTTGATATAGTTCCAGCAAGACCAAAGCCGTTTGCGCTGTGGCATCCAGTCTTTGTCTGAATGCAGAACCGCCTTGTTGTATTGATATGGGAAGTGCTTCAACAAGCCATTTTCAACTTCATCGGCGTCGCCTAGAAGCTTTAGCGAAATGTCTGCATGTGTCGCCAAAACCACTTGATCGAAAATGCGCGTGGTGCCGCGACTATCATCGATAAGGACTTTGTTGTCTTTGCGGGTCACAGACTTAACGGGGTTGGACAGCACAACTTCGAAATCACCATCTTCGACCAAACGCTGAACATAGGTCCGGCCGCCGCCAATGACGGACCGCCAATCTGGCTTTTGCTTAATCTTTAGGAGCGCGTGATTGGCGTAAAAATCAATGAATGTTTTGGCCGGGTACGCCATCATATCTTTAGCGTCAGTTGACCAAATTGCCGCGCCCATGGGGATCACATGGTTGTCGATGAAAAATGGTGAGAATTTTTCAGCGCTCAAATAATCACCAAGGCTGATATTGTCATTATATGCGGTGACGCGTTCTGGCGCGGTTTTGAAAAAGCGCATCATGTCGCCCAACTGCTGCCAGTGGTCGCGGTTCAAAACGTTGCGACGTTGTCCGAAAAAGCCATTTGCACCCGAACCAGAATATTCGTAATGCCCGCCGTCAACTGAATATGAAAAGCTCATATCGGTGTGGTGCGACGCGACGCCTAAATGGTCAAACATGGCGGTTAAGTTAGGGTAGTTTGGCTCGTTATAAACAATAAAGCCCGTATCGACTGCGGTGCTGCCGTCGAAGGTTTCCACATCAACAGTGTTGGTGTGACCACCCAAATAATCGCCTGCTTCATATAGTGTTACATCGTGCGATTTTGAAAGAAGCCAAGCCGCGGACAGTCCTGAAATTCCTGATCCGATTACGGCAATCTTTTGCTTGTTCATAACGCTATTCACCTTTGACTCTTGTTCTGAGTGTGAAACGATCCAACTCAAGGATTGGATCAATATGTATTTCAGTGAACCGTTGCGCTATTTGCCACGTTATACGATCAACTAAGGAGTTTCATGATGCAGATGTTGGTTGCATATGTCACCACGCTAGTGGTGTTTTTGGGCATAGATTTCGTCTGGCTCGCATTTGTTGCGCGCAAATTCTATTTTGATCGTATTGGACCGCTTATGCTTGAGCGTCCAAATTTGGCAATTGCCGCGATTTTCTACGTTTTTTACGTGGTGGGCGTGGCTTACCTCGCGGTTGTGCCGGCATTGCGCGATCAACAGTTTTCTGTCGCGCTGATCAATGGCGCGCTTATTGGCCTCATGGCATACGGCACTTATGACATTACCAATATGGCAACCCTTAAAGGTTGGTCTTGGGAAGTTGTGATTGTCGATATGATTTGGGGTGCGGTGCTCACTGGCGGCTCCGCTGTCGCAGGCTATTTCCTCACCAGAGCCATATTGCCCTCTTAGTTGTCCCTCCAATAAACTGAGTAATGGCTTTGGCTAATGGGCGATCTCCTGGTCGCCCATTTTTTTTGATCTTTTTTCCAAGAATGTTTGCCGCACTGTCGTCTCATAGATGACGGATAAGAAACTTAAGTGTTTAGGCAACAAATTGGATATGGCTTTGATCAAAGCATCGGATGAACTGATTGATCCGACGGAGCAGTTGGCAAAACGCGCCGCCAATGGTGATCGTGCCGCGTTTTCGCAGCTCATCGATCTTCAATATGACTTCATCTTCTCGGTTGCCTTCAAATGGCTAGGACACCGGGATGATGCGCAAGATGTCGCGCAGGATGTGGCGATTAAGCTGGCGCGAAATATCTCCGGTTTTGACGGACGTGCCAAGTTCACCACTTGGCTTTATCGCGTGATCCTCAACACGGTGCGTGACTTTCAAAAGGCGGCGGCACGACGCGGCTCAAAAACCGAAGCGCTGAAATTGGTTTCGCCCACCCAAGAACCATCATCGCAAGAACAGGATGTAACCTTATCGGAAGTTTGGGCGGCGGTTCGTGCACTGCCTGAAAAGCAACGCGATGCAGTTTTGATGGTTTATGCGCAAGATATGAGCCATGCCGAATGCGCTGACATTCTCAAATGTAAGCAAAGCACCGTTTCTTGGTATGTGCATGAAGCAAAGAAGTCACTAAAGGGGCTTTTGTAAGAATTATGACCGATCTCGACAAAAAATTGCGCCAGCTCAACGACCTTCATACGCCAAAGCCAACCGGTAAAGACGAGGCCATGCGCCTTGCCATGCAGGCATTTGACGAGGCGCAAACAACAAAACAAAATAATTCCCAAGAAAAAGGGATTGGCGGTCGTCTTATCTCCATCATCGATAATCTGAAAGGTTTTAAAATGATGGATATGCGCATTCCCGCCACTGCTGCAATTACAGCGCTTTTGGTTGTGCCTTTAAGCTGGCAGTTGATGCAAAATACTTCGCTCATGCCGCCAACGCTGACCACTAGCTCCAAAGTGACACCAACTCAGTCTGATGACGGCGCGTCGGAACAGGGCGTTGCTCAAGATACATCTGCGCCCTTTTTCATTGAAAGTGAAACGCCTGCTGAATTGCCAGCGGAGTTGGCTGAAGCTGCCGATGAAATGTCGCGTGTGCAAATCTCAGGCGGTTCCGCCCCAGCGCCCCTCAGTGTAGTGCCTGCAACTGAAGTGGCTGCGCCACTTGCCAAACGAGCAATATCGCCAGCGCCTTCGCCTGATCAATTTGTGCAGTATGAAGCCAATGGCGACAATTTCGCAGCTTTTGATGATGCGGGTATGTCCTTGGCCAAAGACAATCCAGTTTCCACTTTTTCGATTGATGTGGACACGGCTTCATATGCCTTTGTGCGCGGTGCGCTGAACGATGGTATGTTGCCGCCAAAAGATGCGGTGCGTACTGAGGAGTTGATCAATTACTTTGATTATAATTATGCGCCAGCACCAAGTGCGGACATGCCGTTTAAGCCGCAAATTGCTGTGTTTCCAGCACCGTGGAATGCTGAGCGTCAGCTCATGCATGTCTCGGTAAAAGGGTATGAGGCGACCCAGTTAGCTGACCAGCCAAGCAATTTGGTGTTTTTGGTCGATACATCTGGCTCAATGCAAGACGCGGATAAACTGCCATTGCTCAAACGCGCGTTGAAATTGTTGGTTGAGCAGATGGATGAAAATGACCGTATTTCCATTGTGGCTTATGCCGGATCGGCTGGCGTTGTTTTAGAGCCCACCAGCGGTGATCAAAAAACAAAAATTTTGGCGGCATTGGATGGGCTTCAGTCTGGCGGCTCAACCGCAGGCGCGGCGGGCATTGAATTGGCTTACCAGTTGGCGAATGAAGCCAAATTGTCTGATGGCGTGAACCGCGTGATTTTGGCAACCGATGGCGACTTCAATGTGGGGCTTTCAGATCCTGATGCGCTTAAAGATTTTATCGCAAACAAGCGTGAAGGTGGTCTGTCGCTCTCCGTTCTGGGTTTCGGCCAAGGCAATTACAATGATGCTTTGATGCAAAGCTTGGCCCAAAATGGCGATGGCAATGCGTCATACATTGATAGCTTTAATGAAGCACGCAAGGTGCTTGTTA
>CAJXLH010000024.1 GCA_913055925.1 uncultured Maritalea sp.
GAATCCGGTCGGTGCAGAAATCGAGCAAATAACAGCAACGTTGTGGCGCGCTGCCTTTTCAACAATCTCGTATGAGCAGCGCGAACTCACCAGTAAAAAGCCTTCACTGCGATTGATAAGGCGAGCCATCGCGCCCACAACCTTATCGACAGCATTGTGCCGCCCGACATCCTCTCGAACAAGTTCAATATTGCCGTTCGATCCGCACCACGCCGCCGCGTGAACTGATTTTGTTTGGCGATTAAGCTCTTGGTTTTCTGGCAATGCATCAATTGCGCTTCCCATTGCTTGAACACTCGGCAGAATTGAAAGCGGGGTCGCAGTCGGCAACTTGGCAAGGAATCCATCGGCATTCTCCAAACCACAAAGGCCACAACCGGTTGCTCCGACCATATTGCGGCGTTTTTGTTGAAGGTCCAATCGTTCTAATCGGTCCTCCCGGATGTCTAGGTGAATATCGAACCCGATTTGGTTTTGTTCAATTCTTATGGACAGGATCTCATCGGCCGCATTGACGATGTGCTCCGAAATGGCAAAACCGACAGCAAAATCGTCCAAATCAGCAGGCGTTGCTAGCATCACAGCATAGTTGCGCCGATTGACCACAATCGCCACCGGGCACTCTTCAGCAATGTGCCAAGTCTGCTCGCCCTTAGAGGACCAAACGCCCACCTGCCGTGCAGACGGGCGTTCATTGTTTGGATTGTCCGCCATTACTCCGCCGGCTCAGTCGCCGCTTTTTCGGCAATCTTTCGCAGGTTTGGCGTCTCAAGTGCGTAGTGTTCTTGCCATTCTGACTTATGGTTTGCCGGCGTAACTTCGACAGCCGTCACCTTGTACTCAGGACAATTGGTCGCCCAATCGGAGTTCTCTGTAGTGATAACGTTCGCCCCACTCTCTGGGTGGTGGAATGTAGTATAAACAACGCCCGGCGCCATGCGTTCCGAAATTTGCGCCCGCAAGGTTGTCTCGCCTTTCCGCGAACGAATTGAAACCCATTGCCCATCACGAATACCTTTGACTTCAGCATCGGATGGATGGATTTCTAACACATCCTCTTCCCACCAATCGATATTGTCAGTGCGGCGCGTTTGCGCACCCACATTGTATTGGCTAAGGATACGCCCCGTTGTGAGAATAAGCGGGAACTTGCGGTTCGTTTTCTCAGTGGTCGGCACATACTCAGTGACGATAAACGCGCCTTTGCCGCGCACAAATGCGTCCTCATGCATAATCGGTGTGCCGTCCGGCGCATCATCATTACATGGCCATTGCACAGAACCTGTTTCGTCAAGTCGGGCAAAACTTACGCCAGCAAATGTCGGCGTCAGCGCCGCAATCTCGTCCATAATCTGCGATGCATCAGAGTAGTTCATTTCCGAATAACCCATTGCATTCGCCAAGCGCTGGGTGACTTCCCATTCTTCCAGACCTGTCGCAGACTTCATTACCGGCCGTACGCGGTTGATCCGGCGTTCCGCATTGATAAATGTACCGTCTTTTTCAAGGAACGAGGTCCCGGGCAGGAACACGTGCGCAAATCGCGCTGTTTCGTTGAGAAAAAGGTCTTGCACGATCAACATGTCGAGCGAACGAAGCGCTTCTTCAACATGCTTGGTGTTAGGGTCAGACTGAGCGATATCTTCGCCTTGAACGTACATACCCTTGTACTTGCCAGCGATTGCTTCATCGAACATGTTTGGGATGCGATAGCCCGGCACAGCATCTAGATCGCGCTGCCAAGCCGTTTCAAAGGTCGAACGAACTTCGTCATTATCGACACCACGATATCCCGAAAACTCATGCGGGAAAGAACCCATATCGCAAGAGCCTTGAACATTGTTTTGACCACGAAGTGGGTTCACCCCTACGCCGCGGCGTCCAATGTTACCCGTTGCCATCGCAAGATTGGCCATGCCCATGACCATTGTTGATCCTTGACTATGTTCGGTGACGCCAAGGCCATAATAGATCGCAGCTTTTCCACCAGTTGCGTAAAGTCGTGCCGCGTCTCGGATTGCTTCGGCAGAAACACCAGACTCAGCTTCAACTGTTTCCGGTGAATTAACGTCATCAACAATGAAGCTGCGCCACTCATTAAAGCTTTGCATATCGCAACGCACTTGTACGAATGCTTCGTCGATCAACCCTTCTTTGGCGATCACATGTGCCATGGCGTTGACGATGGCAACATTCGTCCCTGGTTTAAGCGGCAAGTGATAGTCCGCTTCTATATGCGCGGACCTAACAAGATCAATCTTCCGCGGATCAGCGACAATAAGCTTTGCGCCTTTGCGCAGCCGACGTTTCATTTGCGATGCAAACACTGGATGCGCGTCAGTTGGGTTCGCGCCGATCACCATGATCACATCGGCTTCTTCAACGCTGTCGAAATCTTGCGTGCCGGCCGAGGTGCCAAATGTCTGCTTCAAGCCATAACCCGTTGGCGAATGGCAAACACGGGCGCACGTATCAACATTGTTGTTGCCGAACGCTGTGCGGATGGTTTTTTGCATCACCCACACTTCTTCCGCCGTGCATCGTGACGATGTAATCCCACCGATTGCCTTGCGACCATAATCAGCTTGCGCCTTTTTTAGCCCTGCGGCGGCGAACTCAATCGCCTCGTCCCAGCTAACTTCGCGCCATGGCTGATCAATGGTTTCGCGGATCATCGGCTTCGTGATCCGATCATTGTGGGTCGCGTAACCCCACGCAAACCGCCCCTTGACACAGGAATGGCCATGGTTCGCTTTACCGTCTTTGTAAGGCACCATACGAATGACCTGATCGCCCTTCATTTCGGCCTTAAATGAACAACCCACGCCGCAATAAGCGCAAGTCGTCAAAACCGAGCGATCAGGGACACCGTGTTCAATTACCGCATTTTCTTGCAACGTCGCCGTTGGACATGCTTGCACGCAAGCACCGCAAGAGACGCATTCAGACGAGAAAAAATCCTCGGTGCCGACCGCAACCTTGCTGTCAAACCCACGTCCGTCGATGGTCAAGGCGAGTGTGCCCTGCACTTCGTCACATGCGCGCACGCAGCGCGAGCAAACGATGCACTTTGATGGATCAAAGGTGAAGTATGGATTGGATTGGTCTTTTTCGGCGTCAAAGTGATTGGCGCCTTCATAGCCATAACGCACATCGCGCAGGCCAACTCGACCCGCCATGTCCTGCAACTCGCAGTCGCCATTGGCCGCGCAAGTTAGGCAGTCCAACGGGTGGTCGGAGATATAAAGTTCCATTACGCCTTTGCGCAGCTTCTCCAGACGCGGCGTTTGGGTGGAAATCTCCATTCCTTCAGCAACAGGCGTCGTGCAACTCGCAGGCGTACCTTTTCGGCCTTCAATTTCGACAAGACAGAGACGGCAAGAACCAAAAGAGTTCAAACTGTCCGTCGCACAAAGCTTCGGGATATCGATGCCGATTTCCGACGCTGCACGCATGACGCTTGTGCCTTCTGGCACCTCCACATCAAAACCATCAACTTTGACCGAAACCGACTTGGTCGACTTTGACTTCGGCGTTCCAAAGTCCTTTTCTTTTAAGATAGGCATTTGACTATCTCCTATTCTGCCGCTTCGCGGGCATGCCGCGGCGCAAAATCATCTGGGAAATGCTTGATGGCACTGGTCACCGGGATTGGCGTCATACCTCCCATTGCACAAAGCGAACCATCCACCATCAGCTCACACAAATCTTCCAACAGAACCATGTTTTCATCATGGTTTTCGCCTGCTGCAATTTTGTCCATTACCTCTTCGCCACGAACGGCACCAACACGACATGGCGTACACTTGCCGCAGCTTTCTTCAGCACAAAACTCAAATGCATAGCGCGCTTGCGCCATCAGGTCGGCCTGATCATCAAAGACAACAATACCGCCATGGCCCACGCCTGCGCAATGTTGCGCCATGACCTCATAGTCCATTGGCAAATGCAAAAGCTCTTGCGGCAGATATGCGCCCAAAGGCCCACCAATCTGCACCGCCTTAAACGGCCTGCCGCTTAGTGTACCACCACCATATTTGTTCACCAAATCATCGAGTGTGACACCAAACGCCGTCTCAAATAGCCCACCTTGCTTGATGTTGCCTGCGAGCTGGAATGAAAGCGTTCCCTTTGAACTCCCTTGGCCATAGGCAGCGTATGCTTCGCCCCCATTCGCCAAAATCCACGGCACAGAACAAAGCGAAAGCACATTGTGAACAAGCGTCGGCTTGCCGAACAGTCCTTCTAACGCAGGAAGCGGTGGTTTTGCACGCACCAAACCACGTTTACCTTCGAGGCTTTCAAGAAGGGATGTTTCTTCGCCGCAAATATAGGCGCCCGCACCAACAAACACGGTCAAGTCAAACGCTTTCCCACTGCCCAAAACTTCATCACCGAGCAGACGGTTTTCTTTCGCCACCTCAATCGCTTCATTCAAGACCCGCGCGGCAATTGGATACTCCGACCGGAGGTAAATGTACCCTTTTGTGGCGCCGACGCCCAAGCCAGCAATCACCATGCCTTCGATCAAAAGAAACGGATCGCCTTCCATGATCATGCGGTCCGCAAAGGTTCCGCTATCACCTTCGTC
Organism: uncultured Maritalea sp.; assembly: GCA_913055925.1. Lineage (GTDB taxonomy): Bacteria > Pseudomonadota > Alphaproteobacteria > Rhizobiales > Devosiaceae > Maritalea. Next base: position 4,592 of record CAJXLH010000024.1, read on the forward strand.
AGCGTTGCAAACAATGTACTTTTGGTCGGCTGTCGCGCCTTGAACAGTGTCCCACTTTATCCCCGCTGGGAAGCCTGCACCGCCACGGCCACGCAAGCCAGATGTCTTGATGGCATCAACGATAGAACGCTCGTCTGCAGCAATCGCGGCTTTCAATCCGTCCAAACCGCCATTGCCAACATAGTCGTCAAATGAGAGTGGGTCTGTGACGCCACAGCGCGAAAAGATCAGTCTTTGCTGGTCGAGCATGAATGGATGCTCTTCAACAACACCAATTGTGGTGTCGTGATCGCCACCTTCAAAAAGCCCTGTATCCAAAAGGCCGGCAACTTCATCTTCACTGACCGGTCCATAGCCAATGCGTTTGCCGTCGACTTCAACCTCAATTAAAGGCTCGAGCCAATGCATGCCCCGGGACCCGGTGCGAACGATTGCGACCTCAAGTCCGCGTGACGTGGCTTCAATGGCTATGCGTTCAGCGACCTCGTCCGCCCCTAGCGCCACAGCGGCGCTATCGAGCGGAATAAAAATGCGATTTTTGCTCATCCGCCCACCTCATTGGTGATGCGTTTCGCACTCGCACGGCTGATCAATTTGCCATTCACTTCGGCAGCGGGCGCACAAGAGCAGAGCCCAAGGCAAAACACTGGCTCGATGGTGACTTCACCCGACGCGCTGGTTTCACCCATCGCAATTGAGTATTTGTCGGTCAGTTCGCGCTCAATTTGGCGCGAACCGACTGATTGGCATGCCTCCGCCACACATAGACGGATATGATTCTCACCAGGTTTTTCATCGCGAAAATCAGCGTAAAAGCTGATTACGCCACGCACCTCCGCCTGGCTAATGTTAAATAGGTCGGCCGCGATCCGAACGGTGTCGCGAGGCACAAACCCGCATCTTTCCTGCACATGCCGCAAGCCGGTGATAAGTCCACCTGTCTCTCCAACATGACCGGAAAGAGCCTCCTCGATTATCTTTTCCATGCCCAATCGTTCCCCCAACGCGCGACAAGGTCAAGTGAAATTGGGTCACAATTTCATTCGACTTTCGTCATGGATGACTTTACCGACAAGCTAGAGCCAAAATGGGGAAACAGGCAAGCATTATTTTAAACTTAAAGCTTTTGCGTGAAATGCGTAGGTTGTCATCGCCGCTAATCACAGAACAGCGGCGATGAGCCATGTGTCTTTCGGCTAACCGTTAAACCTGGTGAGACCCAACCGTTCACGGTGATAGAACCGGAAATTCAGTATTACAGCCACAATAGCCAAGCCGCCAGCCAGCCCAAGCCAAACACCAACGCCGTCAAGACCTACATTGAAGGCTAGGAAATACCCAATTGGCATACCCATAATCCAATAGCCAAAAATGGCCGCGTACATTGGAATTTTGGTATCGCTTAACCCACGCAAAGACGCCGCGGCCAATGCCTGCGCGCCATCGACAAGTTGGAATAAGCCCGCCACCGCCAAGTAAGAAACTGCAAGCCCGAACACAGGTAAGTTTTCCGCTTTCGACGGATCAAGAAACAGCGAGACAAAGAACGATGGTATCAACACAAACAAAGCGCATGTAATACCCATAAATCCAGTGCCAAGAGCAATCGACACCCAACCCGCAATGCCAACACCTTGCGCATTGTTGCGACCATATTGCAGCCCAACGCGAATTGTCGTCGCTTGCGATAGACCTAACGGCACCATGAACGAAATCGACGCCAGCTGAATAGCGATCATATGGGCCGCAAGTTCATTGGTTCCTAACCAACCCATCATGACAGCGGCAACGCTGAACATGCCAACTTCTGCAGTCAGCATAAAACCGATGGGCGTACCCACCTTGACAATTTCCCAAAACCGCGCCCAGTCAGGCCGCCAAAAACGGGTCAACAACTCATAGTGACGATATTTCTTCCGCACCAACGCATAACCAAGCGCAAACAAGAACGTCACAGAATGCACTATGATTGTAGAGATACCTGCACCCGCCAACTCGAGACGCGGGAAACCGAAATTACCAAACATCAAAGTGTAATTGCCCAGCGCGTTGACAAAGATACCAAGGATCGTTGCTGCTAGGACAATCTTTGTGTCTTCGTGTGCCGACAAAAAGCCGCGTAGAACAGTGAACAGCAAGAACGGATAGAATTGGAACGCTGCAAATTGGATATATGTAGCCGCCAATTTGCCGAGCTCAGGGTCTTGATTGAGCATGGCGAAAATCCACTCAATCTGAAGAATAAACGGCACCAAAATCGTCGCAAATACGATCGAGACCCAAAAACCCTGCCGCACTGTTCGGCGCACAGAAGTGAAGTCTTCTTTGCCAACCGCTTGTGCCATTAAAGGCGACACAGCCGTCGCAACACCGATCCCGAATATCAAAAAGAAGAACATGATGGACGTTGCAAGACCACCAGCAGCCAAGTGCTGTGGGCCTAGCCAGCTCATCATAATCACATCAGTTGTGCCCAATCCGATTTGCGCCAATTGCGCAAGGATAAGTGGCCACGCCAAGACTAACGTTGATTTTGCTTCACTTTGCCAGCCAGAAGCCTCCGGCCGCATTTGCGTCGCGTCAGACATTTTTCACCTCATATGCTAATCCCGGTAAGAGATTATTCGCTGTCGTGAAAAACTTTCAGAGGACAGCCGCGAGATGCGATTACCGGCGCGAAGAAATCGCGATTCATGAGGTGAGAATTTCACCAACGTGACAATTTGGCAAGCAATTCTTTATCGCAACAATGGCGATCTAGTGCTCGTTTTGCGGCAATCCGTCGGTGATCTCGTAGTAATCGCCCTTTTCGGCAACAAAGATGTGCTGTGCCAGTTTGACATTGGTCGGCTTTTCAAATGCACCGGCAGACACGCCAATCCAATCTTTCTGCACGGCATCAAAAAACAGTGGCGATCCGCACATCAGGCAGAAACCGCGACGTACTTTTTCTGAAGATTGGTACCAACTTATATTTTCTTCGCCACGCACTTTCAGGTCGTCTTTTTGCACCTCGCAGGACACTAAATAGTGGCTAGTGGCCTGGCGACATTGGTCACAATGACAGGCAACAGGATCTTTCAAATCGCCCTGAACTTCAAATTCAATTGCGCCACACTGGCAGCTACCTTTGTGCATGTCGTGATCTCCAAAAAAGCAAACCCGCGCCACTTTGGGCGCGGGAACAATAATAAACGTAACGAGAAAAAAGCGCTACATGTTCGGGTAATTTGGCCCCTCACCACCCTGCGGCGTTGCCCATGTAATATTTTGGGCAGGGTCTTTGATATCGCAGGTTTTGCAGTGAACGCAGTTTTGCGCATTGATCACAAACTTCGGACCTGAACCATCATTTTGCTCAACCACTTCATAAACCCCTGCAGGACAATAGCGTTGTGCAGGTTCAGCAAATTCCGGCAAGTTTTTCGAAACTGGCAGATCAGGGTCCGCAAGTTTCAAATGGCACGGCTGCTCTTCCGCATGATTGGTGAAGCTAAACGAAACATTGGTCAACCGATCAAAAGACAAGGTACCATCGGGCTTCGGATATTCGATCTTTTGATGCTGGCTCGCAGGCTCTGTCGCCATCGCATCAGATTTGCCATGGGACCATTTACCAAACAATGGCCCACCAAATAGCGATGCGAACCACATATCCGCACCCGCTAGCATTGTGCCCCAAACCGCGCCGAGTTTTGAACTCATCGGCTTCACGTTGCGCACCTTGTTGAGATCTTTTGCAATCGGTCCAGTTCGAACCTCTGTTTCATAGTCGGTAAGTTCATCGCCTTGGCGACCAGCACTAAGCGCCGCAACAACAGATTCAGCGGCAGCCATACCCGAGAGCATCGCATTGTGATTGCCTTTAAGACGCGCAAAGTTAAGCGTGCCCGCTGCACAGCCAAGAAGCGCTCCACCCGGGAACACCATTTTCGGCAAGGACTGAATGCCACCGCTTGCGATAACTCGTGCACCATATGCCGTACGACGCCCGCCTTCCAGCAGAGCTGCCACTTGCGGGTGATGCTTGAACTGCTGGAATGCCATATACGGGAATACGTGCGGATTTTTGTAATCCAAGTGCACCGTAAAGCCGACATAAACCTGATTGTCTTCAAGGTGATAGATGAACGAACCCCCACCGGCTCCGGCGCCAAGTGGCCAGCCAAGGGAGTGTTCGACATGACCAAGCTTGTGCTTGGACGGGTCGATCTCCCAGATCTCTTTCATACCAAGGCCGAACTTCGGATAGTCGGCATCTTTGTCTAGATCGAACTTAGAAATGACCTGCTTTGCAAGGGAGCCACGCGCACCTTCGGAAAGGAACACATATTTGCCACGCAATTCCATTCCCGGCTCGTAGCCGGGTCCTGGCGTGCCATCTGGGTTCAATCCAAACTCACCGGCAACCACACCGACAACTTGGCCTTCGTCGCAGTAAACCAGTTGTGATGCGGCGAAACCTGGGAAAACTTCAACACCAATCGCTTCCGCTTGTTCGGCGAGCCAGCGACAAACATTGCCCATCGAAACAATGTAGCAGCCCTTGTTGCTCAAAAGCGGCGGCATCAGGATGTGGGGGATCTTAAACCCACCTTTTTCGGAAAAGACATTAAAGTCATCACTGGTGACTTCAGTTTTGATCGGCGCGCCTTTATCCTTCCAGTCTGGGATAAGCTTGTCTATACCAGACGTATCCAAAATCGCGCCAGAAAGAATATGCGCGCCAACTTCGGAGCCTTTCTCCAAGACGACGACAGACACATCGTCCCCTGCGAGCTGCTTGATCCGAATGGCAGCTGATAGGCCGGCTGGGCCAGCGCCAATTATGACAACATCATATTCCATGGATTCGCGTGCGACTTCGGTCATCCCATGTCCTTCCCTTAAAGTCGGGGGCACAACCCATGCGCCCCATTCAACTATAATATTTTAAGCACAAAATATTTTCGGCGTAAAATTAGTATTTCGCATAACACCAAAACAAATGTGCATGGTCGGCTTTGCCGAATTACTCCGGCTTCGCCGCCGTAATCATGATTTCCACGTCAAAGTCTGGCGTTGCCAACTTGCTTTCACCACATGCACGTGCCGGTGGGTTAGCAGGATCAATCCATGCGTCCCACACTGAGTTCATCTCAGCGAAATACTTCATGTCAGAAAGCCAAATTTCGGCTTTCAATACGTTAGACTTAGAAGTGCCTGCTTCCGCCAACAATGCATCAATATTGGCGAGAATTGTTTTGGTTTGGTCAGCTGGGCTTTCGCCTACATTGCCGACTTGGCCAGCCAGATAAACCATGTCTTTATAAACAACGGCTTGGCTCATCCGAGGACCGGCTTGAATGCGTTTGATTGTCATTGTGAATTCCTTATTTAAATCTTTGCGGCGAAAGATCCGCAATCAATTGTGCATCCGCAAAATCTGGCAAATCACTTTTCATTACCAGTTTCGCGGCCAACAGGCTTAACGCAGGCGCAGTTTGAATGCCATAGCCACCTTGCCCTGCCAACCAGAAAAATCCCTCAACCGTCGGTGCATATCCGCACACCGGTGTCTTATCCGGCGCGAAAACGCGCAGGCCGGCCCAGCTGCCTTCAACATGCTCAATCTCATAAGTGGTCGCTTCGCTAAATCGATGCAAGCCTTCAGCTAAAACCATATCGTCAACAAACACGTCGTGTGGCGGCACCACATCTTCGTCCGCTGGCGAGACCAACAGGCTGCCCGCATCCGGTTTCATGTACCAATCTTCGCTTGCACTTAATAGCATTGGCCAACGGTGCGAATTCGACGGGTCCGGCGACGGCAAAGTCGCGATCGAGCGGCGCTTTGCTTGAAAGCCTATCGGGGCGACGCCAAAAATCTGAGCAATCTCGTCTGCCCAAGCTCCGGCAGCATTAATAACAATCTTTGCTTCAAATTGACCCTTTGAAGTCGAAACCAGCCAGCCTTCATCAGTTCGTTCTGCATTTTCGACTGGCGCACCGCACACCAGATCGGCACCGCGAACTTTTGCTTTTTTGAGCATACCTTGATGAACGGCGGCCACATCCAAATCTTTCGCGCCTTGCTCCCATCCCGCTGCAACACATTTATCAGTATCAAGAATGGGAACCATCTCTTTTGCTTCGGCAACGGACAACAACTCAATGTCATCGCTCGCCGCAACAAAAGCCTCTAGCTCTGTACGTTCAGCTAAATTTGCGACATGCAACACCCCACGATCGGTTAAAACCGCATGCGGAAAAAACTCAGGCTCAAGCTCGTGAAACATCTGCCACGACGCCCGGTTGAGCTTTTTGATTGGGTCATTGCCATAATTCATGGCGAACATTGCCGCAGAACGCCCCGTCGAGTGATAACCTGGTCGAGATTCCATTTCCAAAATCGTGACACTATTGTCGCCCGCGAGTTCCGCGGCCACACCAGCGCCAGCAATGCCTGCACCAACAACAACAATATCTGATTTGATTGCGGCCATGCCCTACTCCCTTACTTGGTCCAAGGTTTCAAGCATTTAGCGTACGAGTGCAAGCCCAATCGTGCGGTTGCAGCCTACCAATTTGTATGAGGCTGGGCCTAGCGCCCCAATGCATAACCTTGCATGAACCGTGGATTTGCTGCAGCGCGCAAAATACCATCTCGCTTGGAAGCTGAAGTCATGCGACCAATCGTCCAATCGCCATCAACATCCAACCGATGCCCCTTCGCCTCTAGCGCTTTGATTGTGCTTTGGGGCATACGACCTTCAACAACCAAATGACCTAAGTCGGCCTCACGCGGGTAAAATGAGGATGGGAAATGATTTGTGTGGAAACCCGGCGCATCGATAGCCTCTTGTTGGTTCATGCCGAAATGCACCATCCGCAAGAAATGATGTAGCGACCATTGGTCCTGTTGGTCACCGCCAGGTGTGCCGAAGACCAATTCCGGCTCACCATCTCTAAGCGCCATCGAAACCGAAAGCGTAGTACGCGGCCGTTTGCCCGGCGCGATAACATTTGGCGACCGCTCATCTAGCCAGAACATCTGAGCGCGGTTGGTCAAGCAAAAGCCAAGCTCTGGAATCACGGGTGAGCTTTGCAGCCAGCCACCGCTTGGCGTCGCGGTGACCATGTTGCCCCACCGATCAATAATGTCTAGGTGGCAGGTGTCCCCCTTAGTTGCGCCATTATCGCTTGTTTGCAAATCATCAAACCGTGCGACCGTAGGTTCACCGAGATCTGTGTTGTTTTGCCCTTCATAGGTCTGCCCTTTAGGGCGATCCGCCACTGGACCGCCAAAGCCGTCCACCACGCCAGGCCGCAACTCATGTGATGCTTGGTCTGTAATCAATGTTCGTCTTGCGTCATTGTAGCTGTCGCTCAAAAGCACATCCATCGGCACAGCATTCAAGATTGGATCACAATAGAATGCTTCCCGATCCGCAAATGCCAGTTTAGAAGCTTCGATCACCAAGTGGACGAATTCCGGATCAGTGGCATCCAACGCGTCTAAGTCAAACCCTTTTAATAGCGCCAACTGCTGAAGGAATACTGGACCTTGGCCCCAAGGACCGGTTTTAAGAACCTCAAAGCCTTTGTAGTCGTAGCTCAACGGTTCTTCATAGCTGGCACGCCATTTCGCCAAATCATCGCCGTTTAAAAGACCACGATTTTTGGCGCCCGATGTATCAAACACCTCTTCATGGCGGAAAAATTTATCTATGGCTTCGGCAACAAATCCTTCGCGCCAGACCTCACGCGCCTTTTCGATTTGCGCATCCCGACTAGCAGATTGAGCTTCGGCTTCTTCCAAAAGCCTCGTGTAAGTCGCACCTATGGCGGGGTTCGCAAACCAACTACCAATCTCGGGTACTTTACCCTTGTTGAGATAAACGACCGCTGAGCTTTGCCAATGGTCCAAAAATAGATCCTGAACGCGCCCAATTGTGCCTGCGATATTTGGTAAAACAGGAACACCGTTGTTCGCGTAATGGATGGCATATAAAAGCACATCGCGCAGGCGCATTGTGCCATAGTCTTGCAAGAGCATCATCCATGCATCAAATGCACCAGGCACCACGGCGGACAGAAGCCCGGTGCCGGGCACAATGTTGAGCCCCAAGCCGGTGTAACGCTCCAATGTCGCCGCCTCTGGCGCAACGCCTTGCCCACAAACGACCCGCGGTGCCTCGCCTTTTTTTGCAATCAGCATAGGCACTTCGCCACCAGGACCGTTGAGGTGCGGCTCTACAACTTGCAATGTCAAACCGGTTGCCACTGCCGCATCAAACGCATTGCCGCCGCGCTCTAATACCGACATACCCACACCAGAAGCCAACCAATGCGTTGACGCGACAACGCCAAAGTTGCCTTGAATTTCTGGCCGGGTTGTAAACATAAACGCTCTCCGAAGCTCACAATGGTAGGTTTGGGACAGTTTAGCCATCTTGCTGGGACGCGCAAGAAATGGTTGTACCAATTCTTCAATTTTCTTTGCCGAAGGGAGCGTCGTCCACCTCCACAACCAATTTTAAACGGAACAGAATATCGAAGAAATACCTTGTTATTCAGCACCTCCCGCACTATTACCTAGTCCAATCGAACAAAATTGGTTGAGCAATCGTAACAATGAAGAAAAACGCCGGCAGAACTAATCCGATCAAAAAAACTGTCCGCGCGTACGAAGAAGTCATCCAAAAAATACGTAAGCTCATTGAAAATGACGATTTGGGGCCCGGCGATTTGTTACCTCCTGAACGTCAACTCGCCGAAAAATTCAAAGTTTCGCGACATTCGCTGCGTGAAGCGATCCGCGTTCTGCAGGAACAAGGGGTGCTGGCAACACGGCAAGGCAGCGGCAACTACATTCAGGCTAGCTCAAAAGCCGATTTGATCCGCGCGTTGAACATCTCAACAATGCCGACAGAACAAAAACTGCGTGATTTATTTCAAATCAGAGAAATTATTGAGCCGCAAATGGCGCGTTTGGCTGCGGAAAATGCAACCGATGAGGATCGCAAACAAATAGCCGAGATTGCGCAGGCACTTATTGAGATAGCCGATTTTGCTGAAGGGCAGTCACTCGATCACGATTTTCACGAGACAATCGCGGCGGCAACCGGCAATCAACTTCTGCATTCAATATTGCAGGAAATCAATAAGAGCATGTTGCCTTCTGCCTCTTCTCAAAACGAAAAGAAGCGCCGAAAAGATGTCTCGAACGCCGGGCACTCAGCAATCGTTGAAGCCATTGAAAAGCATGATGCTGACGCAGCGGAGGCCGCAATGCGAGAGCACATCGCGGCCATCCGATCTGAAATCATCTAGCGATCAGTTCACGAGGCGTAAATTGCGCAATGGACGCCCAGCAATCAGGTTTTGCGCAACGGTGACAATCGTATCGGCGTCAATGCCAAAGTGACGGTAAAGGTCGCGCACGGTGCCCGTTTGTCCGAAGTGCTCAACCCCTAGCGGAATAGAAACATGACCACCAACGGCACCCAACCAACTTAATGTCGCCGGATGACCGTCGGTGACAGTGATGATTTTGCAGTGCGGCGGCAAATCGACCAGCAAACGTTCAATGTGCGACATCGCATTCGGATTACCACGACGACGTGCGCGTTGCGCAGCTGTCCAACCTGCGTTCAATCGGTCAGCTGACGTACATGCCAACACGCCAATATCGCGCCGGTCTTCCCCAATGCGTCCCGCAGCCTCAAGCACCTCGGGTGCCACAACACCTTGATAAGCAATAACCAGTTCGCAGTTTGCACCCGGCTTGCGCCACCAATAGGCGCCATCGATCGTGCCTTGAACAAACTCTTCCTCATTGCGCCATTGCGGCTGTTCTATCGGGCGCGTGGATAGCCGCATATAAACCGAACCACCTGTTTCATCGCGTAGCCATGTTCTTTCATCTGGGTCGCCTTCGCCATTGCGCTGCATATAATCAAATGACCAGCGCATAATGGCTGATAACTCGTCCAAATAGGCAGGTTCAAAAGCGGCCAAACCATCTTGGCTCATCCCAATCAATTGCGACCCAATAGATTGGTGCGCGCCGCCCTCTGGCGCAAGAGTCACACCAGATGGCGTACCAACGATCATAAAGCGGCTATCTTGGTAACAAGCATAGTTGAGCGCATCGAGACCGCGAGCAATGAACGGATCATACACTGTGCCAACAGGCAACAACCGCTCGCCGAACAAGCTATGTGACAACCCTGCTGCACCAAGGGTGAGAAACAAATTCATCTCAGCAATACCTAGTTCGATATGCTGACCGCTTGGCGAAAACTGCCATTTCTGCGCCGACGGAATGGCGCGGTCCTTAAACGTGTCGTGCTGCTCAGCCCGGCCAAACAATCCTTTGCGGTTCACCCAACCACCAATGTTGGTCGAAACTGTAACATCAGGAGACGTCGTTACAATCCGTTGAGCCAACTTGTCGTCACGCTTTGCAATCGCGTCAAGGATTTTACCAAATCCCGCTTGTGTTGATTGTTCGCGATCTGACAACTCAATCGCTTCGCCCACTTCTACAGTATCGGCGGAAAAACGACGCGTACCGTCTTTAAAGAATGGAACTTCAGACAAGAACTTCTTGACCTCGGCCGGCTTAGAGAATGTGGAGAGTTCTTCCCACTCTTTGCCCGTTGCCACCCCAGACTGCTCTTGGAATTGCGCCATCTGGGTTGGTGTCATCAATCCAGCATGATTATCCTTGTGACCGGCAAGCGGCGTACCCCACCCCTTAATGGTGTAAGCTAAGAACATTGTCGGTTTATCGTCATCAATCGCATTGAATGCATCAACAAGCGTCTCAACGCATTGGCCACCTAAATTGTTCATCAATGCTGCGATTTCATCGTCCGTGCGACGCTCAAGCAAATCTGTAACATCACCCTGATCACCAATGTCATCCAGCAAACGCGCCCGCCAAGCGGCACCGCCTTCAAAGGTCAAAGCGGAATAGAGCTGATTTGGACAATTGTCGATCCAGTCCTTAAGCTTTGCTCCGCCCAGCTCTTTGAAGGCGGCACGCTGGAGCGAACCATATTTCAACCGAACAACTTGCCAACCAAATGCATCAAAGATTGTTTCGAGTCTCTCCCAGAGCCCTTCCTTGATGACCCCATCCAAGCTTTGTCGGTTGTAGTCAATGATCCACCAAACGTTTCGAAGATCGTGCTTCCAACCTTCTTGAAGGCATTCAAAAATATTGCCCTCATCCATTTCAGCATCGCCAATAAGTGCCACCATACGGCCAAGAGGACGATCCTTCGACCATTCCTTCGCTGCAATGTAATCTTGTACGATTGAGGCAAACGACGTTATGCCAACACCCAAACCCACAGAACCCGTGGAAAAGTCCACATCATCGATGTCTTTTGTGCGACTTGGATAGCTTTGCGCGCCACCAAACCCGCGGAAGTTATCCAACTTTTCGCGCGTTTGGT
>CAJXLH010000025.1 GCA_913055925.1 uncultured Maritalea sp.
CGCGGGCGCTGCGCGCGGCCGCGATTTTTGGCGCGGCTGCCACTTTCCTATATGCGGCCATGTTGATTTCGGTGGACTGGATGAAAATCTTCGGTGTCTCCTCAAAGGGTGGCGCGGTTGTCTATTGGTCAAAAATGTTCCAACTCCAACTCGGTCTTGAGGATCTCAAATATCCCGCATGGATTTCAGAGCCGCTTGGATTGGACGAGCGCGTAAAGCGCTGGATGGCCTACCTCATTCTCCCTGTTGGTCTTGGTCTGCTTGGCTTCCGTGCCTTGCAAGCGATGATTGAAATCATCAAGGGCGAACGCGAATTGATTATTGCGGGTCACGAAGCAGAAGAGCTTGTGGCTGAAAACAAAGATGTCTTGAAAGAGGAGCGTTCATAATGGCTGCTACAATTTTGTTCGCCCTTGTTTTGGGGCTCTTGTTCCTCGGCGTTCCGGTTGCGGTTTCGCTTGGGCTATCATCGATTATCGTGATCGCGTTCCTCTCGCATGACTCTATGTCATCAGTAGCGTTGCAGCTCTTTAACTCGGCGCAGCACTATACGCTTCTTGCGATCCCGTTCTTCATTCTGGCGGCGTCATTCATGTCGACAGGTGGCGTGGCCAAGCGGATTATCCGATTTGCTATTGCGACGGTTGGGCACTTCCGTGGGGGCTTGGCGATGGCGTCTTCTGGTTCATCACCGGCAACTGTGGTTGCGATTGGCACAATCGCCATCGCGGGCATGATGCAGGTGGGATATTCCAAGCAATTTGCTGCAGGCATTATCGCTAATGCCGGTACGCTTGGCATTCTTATCCCGCCATCTATCGTGATGGTTGTTTACGCGGCTGCGACCGATGTTTCTGTTGGTCGGATGTTCCTTGCTGGTGTCATCCCCGGCCTTGTTGCGGGTGGTATGTTGATGGTTACGATTTACATCGTTGCGCGCATCAAAAATCTGCCGGCGGAGCCTTGGAAGGGCTTTGGTGAGATTTTGCAAGGCGGTAAGCAAGCGGGATGGGGTCTGTTCCTTATCATCATCATTCTTGGTGGTATTTATGGTGGCGTGTTCACACCGACAGAAGCTGCTGCGGTTGCTGCGGTTTACGCGTTCTTTATCGCGATTTTCGTTTACCGCGACATGGGACCACTTCAAGGTGTGCCTTGGGTTCCCGAAGATGCGCCAACTAAAACGCGTATTGGCTTTTCCGCAACCGTATATGGTCTTTCACTATTTGGTCTTTGGATGACCATGTCATTCTTCGCCTTCGGTGAAAGTGAAGCGGTTAGCCTTGCGGCACGTTTCTGGTCCGGTTTGATCGCTGGCGTCGCGGTGATGATTGCTTACACCATGTGGCGTGACCCACAATCGAGCTTGGCCCGCGTGCCAGGTCACCTTGTGGCTGGTTTGCCGATTTGGGGCCGCAACCTTGGCTTGATCTTTGGCAAGTTCCCGCGTGCCATGTTCCATGAGGATACACGTAAAGTGATGGTGGATGCGTCAAAAACAACTTTGATGCTGATGTTCATCATTGTAAACGCCTTGCTTTTCGCGCACGTTTTGACATCGGAGCGCATTCCACAAGCGATCACATCATTGATGCTTGATGCGGGTTTTAACTGGTTCACCTTCCTAATCGCAGTGAACATTTTGCTGCTGATTGGTGGTCAGTTCATGGAGCCATCAGGTCTGTTGTTGATCGTGGCACCTGTGGTGTTCCCAATCGCGATTGAACTGGGCGTTGATCCAATTCACCTCGGCATCATCATGGTGGTGAACATGGAGATCGGCATGATTACCCCGCCGATTGGTCTCAACCTCTTTGTGACCTCGGGGATAACGGGCATGAGTTTGATCCAAGTGGTCAAGGCAGCGCTGCCATTTGTGGCTGTGTTGATGCTCTTCCTTGTCATTGTGACCTACTGGCCCGCACTATCAACGGCGTTGCCTTACGCGATGATGGGGCCAGAAATCGTCACGAGATAAACAACTCTCCTCGAGTAAAAAAGGGCGGCTCTCGGGCCGCCCTTTTTATGTTACGCGCTAAACTGTGAACGCCAAGGCGGGAACGGATCGTTCATTCCCTTCCATTGTTCAAAATCGTTGCTGCCATTGTCTGGCACAAGCGCACTATCCAGCATTTCGGTGATCTTTTGCTGATCCAAGTCGGTGCCAATAAACACCAATTCTTGACGGCGGTCGCCAAACGGTTCTTCCCAGTTTTTCTTCAAAATATTGATGGTTTCTGGATCGTCTGGCCAACGATTTGCGGGAACAGACGACCACCAAAGCCCAAGCGGCTTGACGCTCGAAATGGTGCCCGCTAGCGAGTATTCGATCAGCCATTCTGGCCGTGTGGCAACCCAAAAGTGCCCCTTAGCGCGCAATGCGCCCATAATAGGTTGGTTGAGAATGTGATGGATCTTTGCCGGATCAAAAGGGCGACGGGCGCGATAAACAAATGAGCTTACGCCATATTCTTCAGTTTCTGGCACATGGTCAGCAAACCCGTAAAGCTCCTTTGCCCACATGGGGTGCTCTTGCGCCTTGTCGAAGTCAAAAAGGTTGGTATCGAAAATGTTGTCGTGGTCAACTTCGCTATAGTCCGTCTCGATGATCTTCGCGTCAGGATTTAGCGCTTTGATGATGGTTTTGGCCCCTGCAAGCTTCTGCGGTCCAGCTTCGGTGACTTTGTTCAAAACCACGACATTGGCAAATTCGATCTGATCAACCAGCAAATCAACCAGCGTGCGATCATCTTCATCACCAAGGCTTTCGCCGCGGTCTTTGATGAAGTCGTGGCTTTGGTAATCTTCGGTTAGGTTGACCGTATCCACCACCGTGACCATGGTGTCGAGCTTGGCCACATCGCCAAGGCATCGACCATTTTCGTCGCGGAAATCAAACGTCGCCGCAACAGGCAAAGGCTCCGAGATGCCCGTAGATTCGATCAACAAATAGTCAAAACGACCTTCGGCAGCCAACCGCGCCACTTCATCCAGCAAATCGTCGCGCAGCGTGCAGCAAATACAACCATTGGTCATTTCAACGAGCTTTTCGTCAAGCCGCGAAAGGTCAGCACCTCCATCGCGAACAAGGTCAGCATCAATGTTCACCTCGCTCATATCGTTGACAATCACCGCAACGCGGCGTCCACCGCGATTGTTGAGCACATGATTGAGCAAAGTAGTTTTACCAGCGCCCAGAAATCCTGAAAGCACTGTTACAGGAAGGCGACCTGCCATCGCACAAACTCCTATGAATGTTATAACATAACATTCAAATAGTGTAGAAGGATGGTAGCTGTCAACGATGAACCCCTATTGGCAGGTTTGTTGAATTTAGTTTGGCTTTAGACCTTAAGTGCCACAAAAGGTCTGATGCACACGTTCGTCTGGATCAGGAGGCAACGTGTAGGCGTGGTGGATCGGTTGGTCCGTGAAGGGTGTTGTCAGCACGCTTAGCAATTCCTCAAACAGCGAGAAATCATCTTGCAGGGCGGCTTGGATCATGTTCTCCACGCGATGGTTGCGCGGGATGAAGGCGGGGTTGGTGTTGAACATCAAAGTTGGATCAACGCGCTTTCCGTTGTCTGTGTGGCGGCGCCAATTGTTGATCCATTCTGTGAGTGGCAATTGCGCGGCAGCAATTTCGGGGTGAGCCAAATCGAGTTGGCTAATAGCGCGAAAGCTATTGGTGAAATCAGCGCGCGCGTCTTTCATCTGATCAAGCAACGATAGAGCAAGTTCAAAATCACCGTTCTGCTCTTCTGCAATGCCGATTTTTTGAAGGAGGCCACGGCGATATTGTGTTTCAAAATGCCCAGAGAACAGATTGATCGCGTCTTGCGCAAAGGCCAGCGCTTGGTCTTCGTCTTCATCGATAATTGGCAGTAAAGACTGCGCAAGAACCATCAGGTTCCATTGCGCGATGCGTGGCTGGTTTTGGTAGGCATAACGGCCATGATGATCGATGGAACTGAACACGGTCGCCGGATCATATTCGTCCATAAAAGCGCATGGGCCGTAATCAATCGTTTCGCCAGCCACCGACATATTATCGGTGTTCATGACCCCGTGAATAAACCCAAGAAGCTGCCATTTGGCAATAAGCTCTGCCTGCGAGAGGACTGTCTTTTTCAAAAATTCAAGCGCCGGGCGGTCGGCATCGGTTAGCTCAGGTGCATGGCGTTGTATGGAAAAATCGACCAGCGCGCGGAGCGCTTCTTTGTCGTCACGTGCGGCAAAATTTTGAAATGTGCCGACGCGCACAAAGCTTTTGGCAACACGGGTGATCACTGCGCCGGGCAATGCGGTTTCACGCCTGACAGGCTCACCCGTTTGCACCGCGGCAAGTGCGCGGGTTGTGGGCACGCCAAGCGCGTGCATCGCCTCTGAGATGACATATTCGCGTAAAACTGGCCCAAGGGCTGCGCGCCCGTCGCCGTTACGCGAAAATGGCGTTGGGCCGGACCCTTTGAGCTGCACATCAAAACGCTGCCCAGATTTGTCCGCTGCGTCGCCAAGTAGCAAAGCACGGCCATCTCCTAATTTTGGGTTCCAATGGCCAAATTGATGGCCGGAATAGGCCATGGCCAAAGGTGATGTGCCCTTCGCGGTTTGATTGCCCGCAAAAATGGCTAAGCCCTCGTCGCCCGACAAAAAGTCCGTATCAAACTGCAAAGCTTCAGCAAGGCCTGCGTTGAGCTTGATCCAACTTGGAGCGGCGACAGGCGTTGCGTCCTGTTTGACATAAAGTTGGGGGGGCAATTGCGCATATTGATCGCCGAATAGCGGTTTGGGGCTGTTCAATTTGTGGTTCCCATGGGTCGAAGATAATGTGATGGTGACTTAGCATTTGGTGGCAAGCAGCACCAAGTCAACTTATCGCTACTCAAGATTGACATTTTTGAACCAATGGCCGCCTAGTGGGTCCATGGTGAAACCGGTGACACCGCTATTGAGAACCACATAGTCTTTTGCATGGGCAATCGGTACCCAAGGCATTTCTTGCGCGAAAATCTCTTGCGCTTTGTGGTAGAGAGCCAGCCGTTTTTCCGAATTGGTCTCGGTTTGCGCTTCTCTTATTAGCGCATCAAATTCCTCATGGCACCAATGGGCGCGATTTGAGCCGCGCACCGTGTCGCAGGTCAGTAGGCGGCCAAAGAAATTGTCCGGATCGCCATTGTCACCAGTCCAGCCAAACAGCACCAAGCCTTTGCGTTCAATGTCTTTTGAACGTTTGAGATAGTCCCCCCACTCATAGGATACGATCTTCGTATCGACGCCCACATTGGCGAGGTTTTCGCGAATGATTTGCGCCATGAGGTGCGGATTGGGATTGTAAAGCCGCTGGACGGGCAAAGCCCAAAGCTCAAGCTCTGCGCCTGTAATGCCTTTTTCATCAAGGATGGCGTGCGCTTTCGCTGGATCAAACACGTTGGCAGGAATGTCCCGATTATGCGCCCAGACGGTAGGCGGTAGCGGGCCGTTGGCCACATATCCGTCCTCATTAAACACGTCTTTTATGATGCGGTTCTTATCGATGGCCATATTGATGGCGCGGCGCACTTCCGGGTCGTCAAATGGCCCAACCTGAGTATTGAACGCGAGATAGCCAATGTTCAGGCTCGGCTGCGCGAGGATTTGCACATCATCGCGATTTTTGTGTGCCCTAAGATCGATTGGCGACGGATAGGTGGCACCGTGACACGCGTTCGCGATCACTTTTTGCAATCGCACGGTTGGGTCGGTCTCAATAGCGAAAACCAGATCGTCGATCGGCTGACGCCCCTGCCAATAAGCATCATGGGCGGCAAGGCGGGCCACTGTGCCGTTGAGATATTCAACGAGTTGGAACGGCCCCGTGCCAATCGGCAAATAATTGATCGCGGCTGGTTGTTCTTCTATTTCGAGCTTTGTTGCATATTCGAATGAAAGGATGGACGCGAAATCGAGCGCGAGATTGGCGAGCAAAGTCGCATCAGGGCGCGTCAGGGTGAACTGGACCGTATAATCGTCGATGCGATCAATCCGCTCAATCAACTCAGCAAGCCTGAGGCCACGAAAATAGGGCCAGGTGACATTTGGTTCATATTGATGCCAAGGGTGATCGCGATCCATTTGGCGTTGAAAGGAAAACAAAACATCGTCAGCATTAAGCGGGCGAGTTGGGCGATAATAGCGGGTTGTTTGGAATTCAACATCGCGACGGAGGTGGAAAACATATTGCAGTCCATCTTCAGAAACCTCCCAACGCTCCGCAAGGCCCGGCACAATCTTTGTGGAGCCTGGTTCACGCTCCACCAAACGGTCGTAAATGGCTTTCGATGAAGCGTCGAATGTTGTGCCCGAAGTATAGCGCGCTGGATCGAACCCTTCAGGCGAACCTTCGGTACAGAAGGTAAAGGTTTTGGCGTGAGCTGGTGCGCTTAAGGCCAGCAATAGCGAAACGATGGCTAAAATTATTGGCAATCGAAACATCGTGACCTTTTTTACAGATATAATTGAAGGTGATCTTCAAATAATAGGTCGGGCGATTTAATTTTTCGTTCGGGAAATGTCTTTTCGGCTGCCAGCGATGCGCGTAAAAACGCACAAAGCCCATTGACCGCTGCGTCGCTTCCGACCAACGGGTAATATCCGCTTTCGAGCCGTTCCAGGAGAAGATTTTTGATCCGCACATAGCGCTCGCTGGCTGCATCGCCGTTGCTGATTGAGTTTTGCTGCTTGGCATAAAAATGCAAAGGTTGCGCAATGTGCAGCACCTCGTCTGAATGGCAAAACATTTCCAGCATCAAGCCAAGGTCCACAAGGCATGGCAATTCCACATCATAGATCGCAGGAATGCGTTTCCGGTCATAACTGACCATTGAGTCCATTGAGATGTTGGTTTGTTTATAGTTGGACGCGGCAAGTATACGGTCTGCCCCCTCGGTGCCGACTTGGCGCAAGGGGGTGCCCAGCTCGTCGGTGACTTGCAATCCGGTGGTGATGATGGGGTGCTCTTCAATATGCTTTGCCAATATTTCGAGCTTTTGGGGATGCAACAAATCGTCTGCGTCGAGCACTACAATGTAGCGCTCATTGGCCATTTCCATGCCGACAATTCTGGCGTTTGACGAACCGGTGCCGACGCCATCGGTTTGGGTGAACAATAGCCTTGGGTCTTCAACGCCGTCGGCAGCCAAAAGATCGGCGTAGTTTTGTTGATCGTCGGCGCTGACCACCAATTCAAAATCACTATGGGTTTGTGCCAAGGCGCTGCGCACCGAAGCTGCAATGGTTTTGCCTGCTTTATAGGCGGGCATGACAATGGAAAACTTCATTTATTGTTCCTCATTGGCGAAAGGGGCAGGACCCGAAGCTTGAACTTCTCAGCTTTAGCGCCCATATGCAATTCATGGCGCCGAAATGATGGGCCAAAAATTGTTGCTTGGATAAAGGACAGTAGGGTGTTTCGGCCTTGGGCGACATCCGAAAAATAAAATGTCGAGAATGTCATTTTTCTCCTCTCCCTTTTTGTTGGGATTTGATGAGTTTGAACAACGTTTAGACCGGATGGCCAAGGCGGCCGATGGCTACCCCCCTTACAATATTGAACGTTTGAGCGACGAAGACGGTTCAGAAGCGTTTCTGATTTCTATCGCGGTGGCAGGTTTCACCGAAGATGATTTGGAAATTACGCTTGAAGATAACCAGCTTCTTATCCGTGGCCGGCAGTCAGACGAACCAGGACGCGAATTTTTGCATCGCGGCATTGCCGCCCGCCAATTCCAACGCAGCTTCTTACTGGCCGATGGGATGAAGGTGGAAGGTGCAGATTTGAAGGATGGTTTGCTCAACATCAATATCGTGCGCCCAAACATTCAGAAAGTCGCGAAGCGGATCAAAATTGGGTCTTAATCGCCATCAATAATGTGCGTAAGGCGGCGCGTCTGCGTCGCAAAAGGAGTAGTTATGTCTCGTTCAGAAGTGTCCCCATTTAGCCAAGAAGATTTTCTAGCGCTTGGTGAGAACCAGATTGTTTATCGCCGCCGCTTTACTGGCAAGCAGCTCAAAGCCATGTATCCAGAAGCGAAAAACGCCCCTGAGGCTGCGCAATTTGAAGCGCTATACTCGGCTGATGGCACGCCGGTGCTGATCACAGATGATCATGCGGCAGTGCTTAATTGGCTGCAAGAAACTGGCCACGACATGGCCGTTCGTCACTAAGAAAAAAACTTAAGCGGCGTTGGATTGCGATTGCGCATCCAACAATAGCTGGTGCAATTGGCCCGCATCTTTAATGGTGCGGGCGGAAGCCGCCAAGCCTGGGCTGCGCACAAGGCGCGCAATGCGCGAAAGCGCTTTAAGGTGATCGGCGCCAGCGCCTTTCGGGGCCAGCAAAACAAAGGCCAAGTCGACCGGCTTGTCATCCACCGCGTCAAAATCGACGGCATGTTCAAGCTGGATGAACAGGCAGGTTACCGCTTTCAGCCCTTCAATTTTACCATGGGGAATGGCGATGCCCTCGCCAAGCCCCGTTGTGCCAAGCTGTTCGCGCTCAATCAGAGTTGTAAAGATGTCGTGTGGATCCGCATTGATCAACTCAGCAGCCTTATCAGCAGCGAGTTGCAATAGCTGGCGCTTACATGTGGGTTTAGCACACGCAATAACGCTATCCTTTGCGAGGATATCAGCAAGTTCCATTACGTTTCTCTTTTCGCCTTAGTGTGATGGAGCGCATTTTGCGCCGCAAAGCGGTGCTTCTATACCGCTTACTCTTTCGGGTCAATCCACCCGATATTTCCGTCAGCTCGGCGATAAACCACATTAACGCCGCCATGTCCAGCATGTTTGAACACAAGTGCGTCTTGTTGGCTGAGATCAAGCTCCATCACAGCTTCGCCTACCGACAGGGTATGTAGGTTTGAACTGGATTCAGCGATGACGGCTGGTGAGAAGTCCTCTTCGGCTTCTTCAACCGTTTCAGGCGACGCCAAAACGTATGATTGGGCGCTTGGTGTCGCGCCTGCTGCGCGACGATGGTTTTTTAGCTTGCGCTTGTAGCGGCGCAAACGCTTTTCGATATGGGTCGCCGCTTCTTCAAATGCCGCGATGGCATCGCCAGCATCTGCACTGGCTTGCAGCACAACGCCCGTATCCAAATGAACTACACAATCAGCACTAAAACCATTGCCCTCATGTTCCAAGGTGAGGTGTCCCTCATAGCCGCCAGCAAAATATTTTGTGACCGCCGAATCGAGATGGTCGAGCGCCTTTGTTCGCAACGCATCGCCAACATCCATATTTTTTCCTGAAACACGTAAGTTCATTCTATTACCCCTTTATCGTTAGGTTTTTAGGGTTGGCACCACAAGAAAGGATTTGGGCACCAAGGCGAGCAAATATGTCTCGCAAATCAAATTGTAACGCCGATTTCACGTATGGTGCAATCGATCAATTTCAAGATTATCGAGCCTATTTCCCTTCCACTCGCTTAAAAAAAAGAGTAGCATCTTTAGCTATGCACTTATGAATCACACCGCTTTTCGCGGCGCGGTTAAGTCTTTGCAAATTTCCCAAAAATCGGCGTTGATCTGTGTCACTTGGTGGCGGGTGGGGCGTGTTGGTTTGGAACTTTTGTGTTTTAGCTAGTGACTGCAGGTAAGGTTTGGATGTCCGTAGCTTTGATAGTCAAAAACTACACGTGCGAAGCATTTTCTGAGATGTCATTTGCTATATACTCATTTGACAAATTCGTTTTGCTAACGTCCGAACACGTTCTACATCTTCTCGACTTATCGACACTCTTGCGCCATGCCCAACATCATCACGGATCTTTTTTAGTGCCTTAAACTCCTCAACATCGCTATCTGTGATTTCGTCCCAAATATTTATTGCACACCAAATGAAGCGGTCTTGGATATTCTTCATATACTCATTTCGTATCTTAAAAAGGGCCAGCGACGATTCCGCAATTCTAGGCTCCGGCTGAATAAAACTCTCCAATCTTGCGGTATGTTCAATCGATTTGAAGTTGCGATGTGTAGAAATTTCGATCGTGAGGTAGAAAAACAGAAAGGCTTTGAGATGGTCCGTTTCCTGCATCCCAAGTTCGAATAGCTCCGCCGCTCTTGGTATAATTCTTTCTGCAAGTTTGGCGCTTCGTTCAATTTTTTCGCGAAGGTTCTTTTCGCAGAGTGATGTTTGAATAGTGACACTGGCCGAAATATCTACGCAAATATCTTCTATTTTTTCGCCTTCGCTTGTAATCCCGGAAATGAAATTTGCTATTGGCTCGAAGTCGGCTCTATGCTCTGGGTCTGAGAATTCACATGCAAGCGAAGTCAGGATACTCGGTAAAACCTTTGATGAAATGTCCTTTAGTCCGGATTTTGCTTGTTCAAAGCTGTTGTAAGTTAATAAGATTCCGTCTTTTCGTTGATGATAGCAATTCACAGCGGAACAATTTTTAGTAGGACCGAACATTATAACCAAATATGGTGGACTACTGCGCTTATTCCTTTCCCATTCGTCTAGGTTATCGACAAAGTCTTCGCCAACCAGTTCACGACACATCGCATTCAGGTCGCTCCCAACAGATAATTGTACCGGCGATTCATATACAGTTAAGTGGAACAAAAGACTTTTTAATCCATCAAGTTTAACTCCAGAAATTTTGTAGATATGTATGCTGCGAAAGATCGCTTCAATTCGTTCCCCCTCTTCCAGTCTTTTAAAGCCCATTTTTTCGATACCAAGATTAGTCAGAATCATCGTATTTCTTTAAGACCTCAATTCTACGGGTTAAGACTTATGCTGCTAGCACAGGCCAGCGATCCACTAAACCTTCTCTCCAGCAATCCGCATAGCCAAAACTACAGTCAATCCCGCACCAACCACAAGAAACGCTGCGGCGAGCATCCATGCTATCGGTGTGGAATAAACCTCAGCGATTGCGCCGACCAAGACGAGGCCCAGGGCTGCGCCGAGTTGTTGAAGGAGTGAGCGCAGCGACAGCAATGTCGAGCGCTGGTGATCTTTCACGCAGCTGTGCAGGATGGTGCTGGCGGGTGTTTCGGAGATGCCGAGGATGATCGAATAAAGGACAAATATCGCCACAAACCCAAAAATGTTGCCTTGCAAAGCCAGAGCAATTTGAACGGCAGCCATAAGGGCGAAAACGGCCGTAAGTGTGATGGCGTGCCGCCGCTTAAACAATCGATTGATGTGCGCCGAAAGCGATGCGCCAAACGCTATGGCGAAAAAGTAGGCGGCGGTGAGGACGCCGATGAGCGTATTTGCGTAGCCCGCTTCCAACATGGGTTTGACGTGGGTTGGCCACACCACTTCCACAGGGTTGGTTGCCATCAAGAACAAGGCAAGTGCCACTAGAAGGAGCGACAAAGTTGGGTTTTTGAGGGCGAGAAGGCTTGCGTCTTTGATCACCGAAGGCACGCTGGTAAAACCGTGCTTGAGCGCTTTCATATCCAGCTGGCGCGGTGTTTCGACAATCACAAACTGGGTGTAGATGAACACCAAAAGCATCACGATCATGCTGACGGCATAAGAAACATCATAGACGCTAAAACCCAAGCCCTCGGCAATCCAGCCAAAAAGGTCCGGCAAAAGCCCGCCCAGCACGGCGCCTATGGCCAAGCCCATGGCATTGGCCCATTGCGCCTTGGCGAGCGCGGGTTGCACATCGACATTTGGCGCTTCTGCTTTGAACGTTTCGACGAACCATGCGTCCAGCGTGCCCGAGCGCAATGCACGGCCAAATCCGATAAAGGCGAATGACAACGCCAGAACATTAAAATTGTGCGTTGATAGAAAAAGCGCCAGAGAAATCAGGCTGGCGATGACAGCCGCCAGAAAGACCGGCTTGCGGCCGATATTGTCGGCCAATCCGCCGAACGGCAGTTCCATCGTCATAGTCGTCAGCGAATAGACGCCGAACAGTAGCGAGATTTCGAAAAGGTCCATACCGCGATCTGTTAGCGCAAGGGCGACAACGGACACCGTTAGGCCCATCGCAAAACGATCAAGAAACTGGTGGATTTGAAAGACCCTGATGTGCCGTTTTGCCGATGCGGGCAGCGCATGAAAGGAAAATTCTAAATCCGAGGCCATTATCGCGATGTACCCTTAAAGGAGTTCGCGCTTTTGGCGGCGACGCAACACAGAAGATGGAATGTCCATCGCCTCGCGATACTTAGCCACCGTCCGCCGGGCAATGCCCATATTTTGCGTTTCATTGAGAATGGCTGCGATTTTGTCATCCGATAGGATCTTCTTCGGGTCTTCTGCATCGATGAGCTTTTTAATCTCGTGCTTCACCGCGGTTGCCGAATGATCATCATCGCCGCTTGAAGAGCTGATGGCGCTGGTGAAGAAAAACCGCATTTCAAAAAGGCCGCGCGGCGTGGCGACATATTTGTTGGCCGTGACCCGGCTTATGGTCGACTCGTGCATATCGATGGCTTCGGCCACCATTTTGAGGGTCATAGGCTTAAGGTGCGAAACGCCGTGCAGAAGAAAACCATCCTGCATGCGCACAATTTCCTTTGTGACTTTCAAAATGGTTTGCGCGCGTTGATCAAGGCTTTTGGTCAACCAATTGGCGGTTTGCAAACACTCCGCGAGATATGACTTTTCTTCGCCCTTTTTCGCCTTCGATGACACTTCAGCATAGTAGGTGCGGTTCACCAACACATTGGGCAGCACTTCATTGTTCAATTCGATTTGCCAGCCGCCATCATTGCCGCGACGAATAAACACGTCCGGCACCACGGTTTGCACCGGTGCACCTTCATATTGCATGCCGGGGCGAGGGTTGAGGCGTTTGATCTCTTCCAACATGTCTTTTAGATCGTCTTGATCGCAGCCAACGATTTTCATCAGCGGCTTAAACTTGTGCGCGGCCACCAGATCGAGGTTTTCCAATAGCGCAAGCATCATCGGATCCAGCCGATCCTTTTCTTTCAGCTGTGTAGCCAAGCATTCCGGCACATCGCGCGAAAAAATACCGATTGGATCACAGCCGAGTAAGGCTTGCTGAACGGCCTCTACATGGCCAAATTCGGTGCCCAACTGGTCTGCAACTTGTTGCAGCTCGACTGCCAGATAACCGGCTTCATTTAAGTTCTCGATCAATGCGCTTGCAATGAGGAGGTCGCCTGGGTGCCGCAAAATCAGCCGTGCTTGTTCGCTTAAGTGATCTGACAATGGCTTTTGCGAAGAGACATATTGGTCAATTTCGGCGCGTTCACCGCCCGCTATGCCTGATTTCGCATCCTGCCAATTAGTGGTGGATTGCGATACAGAATCTTGCCCGACTTGCTCGGGAAACAAGTTGGACGCATCCGTGTCCATTTCGCTGGCCAGCGACACCGCGCTTTCCATCTGCTCGCCCTTGCTTACAATATCGGTAGGGTCGGCAGAGGAAGATTGAACCTCAGTTTCCGCTGCGTTGTCATCCGTTTCGCCACGCTCAAGCAACGGATTGTGCAGCAACTCTGCCTCTACAAATGTCGACAGCTCTTGATGCGACAATTGCAAAAGCTTGATTGACTGCATGAGCTGCGGGGTCAACTTCAGCGTTTGGGCTTGTCTTAATTCAAGGCGTGGCGCGAGGGCCATAAATTGTGCGCTCCGGCAGATAGTTGCAAAATTCAATCTGAAATTGCCATGATTTGTATCTGATAAACAAGATTCATGCCAAGAAACATGTTGTTTGCCCAAAAAATATGTAAATTGCGGGCAGCTTCGAACGGCGTTGGGCTAAATAATGGACGCACAAGAGCATTTTGACGGTCGATATGAAGTGGAAGAGAAGTTCCGCGATGTGAATTTGGCCGAGTTGCGCCAAAAACTCGCCGAACTTGGCGCCAAACCCTTTATCGAAGGCGGATCAGAAACCGATATCTATTTTGACCGTGGCGAAGGCGAGCTTAGCGCCAAAAACCAAGCTTTTGTGCTGCGCGAACTACGCCCCAGCGGTCGCGTTTTGATCATTTCAAAAGGGCCGGAACCGGACGCCTGCTCTGCGCTCGAAACGAAAGGATTTGACCAGGCGGTAGAGCTATTTGAAGGCCTAGGGTATCGCGAAATTCGCCGGCTCGAGAAGCAACGTGATGTCTATTTCTTGGGTGATTGCCACATTACGCTCGACGATGTCGCGCCATTCGGCCAATTCGCAGAAGTCGCCATTATGGTAAAAACCAAGATGGAACTGACAGCGGCCCGCGAAAAGGTGCGGCACACCATTGGTCTGCTGGGACTGGATCACGCAACGGTTGAAACGCGTTCTTATGCGGACATGTTCGACGAAATGACGGACTAAAGCGAAAAGTCTTCGCCCAAATAAACACGCCGCGCTTCTTCGTTGGCGGTGATGTCTTGTGGCTGACCTTGGATCATCACTTGCCCGCCATGGATGATATATGCGCGGTCGACCAGCCCCAATGTTTCGCGCACATTGTGATCGGTGATGAGAACGCCAATGCCCTTGTTGGTCAGCTGACGCACCAGCCCTTGAATTTCACCAACTGCAATTGGGTCGACACCAGCAAATGGCTCATCGAGCAGCATGAATTTGGGGTTGGCTGCGAGGGCGCGTGCGATTTCAACACGTCGTCGTTCTCCGCCGGAAAGCGCTAGGGCATCTGAATTGCGAATATGGGTGATCGAGAATTCTTCCAAAAGCTCATCAAGCCGCTCATTTTGCCGCTTTCGGCCTTTCACATGGCCCTCAAGGATGGACAAAATATTGCCCTTAACGCTCATGCCGCGGAAAATGGATGGCTCTTGTGGCAAATAGCCAATGCCTAGCCGTCCGCGCTGAAAAAGCGGCATTTTGGTGATGGGCGTGCCATGCAGCAATATCTCACCCTGATCGGGCGCCACAATGCCCATGATCATGGAAAAAACAGTTGTCTTACCGGCGCCATTGGGGCCAAGCAATCCCACCGCTTCGCCCTGATTGACCGCGACAGACACCTCTCGGATAACCGTTTTCTTGCCATAGGATTTGGCAAGGGAGTGAGCGACAAGCCAGCCTGTTGGGTCAATGGATTGGGTCATAAATCAGTTCCCGGAACCAAAGACGGCGGTGACCCGTCCGCTTTGTCCGTCAGCGCCAACAAAGCGCGTGGTGTCATTTTTGAGATCGACCACCATCTCCGCGCTGTTGACCACATCGCCATTGGCTTTTTGGGTGGTTTGCACATTGCCAATCATGCGCAAGATTTTGGTTTTTGGATCATATATGCCGTAATCGGAGGTTGCGGTTTGATCGGGTTGCTCAATACGTATGCCGCCATCTGCCGTCACCTCTTTAAGATCTGATGTGCCCGATTGGCCATATAGCGCAATCACACGTGGCGCCCAAAGGGTGAAATTGACCTGCTTCACCACCACGCCGCCGGTAAAGGTGGCTTTGCGCGCGACTTCGTCAATTTCAAACACATCGCCGGTAATCTCAACGCGCCCCGAATCTTGTGCCGGTGCCATATTGGCACCAATGCTAAGAGCCGTGACTAATGAGAGTGCCAAGGCGGTTCTGAAAAGAGTTTTGCGGTTCACTATTGCGGTTCCTCATCCATCACCAATGTGGCGTTGGTGAAACGCCAATATTGTCGACCAGCATCGTAAAACATTGTGTCAGCATCAAGTTGCGTGCCATCGGCAAAGCGAAATTTCACGCCATCATTGCCGTAGAATTTTTGCGCTTTAGTGTCCGCAACGCCGCTACCTATTTGTCCTTCGTCGCCTTTACTTGAAATGATGTCGATCAGGGTTCTTAGCGTCAAGACTTCGGTGGAGAACAAATATTCTCCCTCGTCAGAGGTGGCGCGGGTGACAGTTTCGTCGGCAAAGGTGAAAACGCCCAACATTTCGGTCAGGAAAACCTTGTCTTGGTTGCTGAGTTCAGAAGCCGCCTCTTTGGCGGTGAATACATAATTTCCGCCGTCCGCCATGGTGCCGCGAGCCCTCGGCGCATCG
>CAJXLH010000026.1 GCA_913055925.1 uncultured Maritalea sp.
CCCATTGTGTGCCTCGGCCATTTCAAAGCCATTTAGCTCATATGTTCGGCGCTCTTCGGCCTGAGCAAGTGCAGTACTTGCGACGACAAGCGGTAGCGCCAAGATTGCCGAATTGATTTTGTTTTTCATAGTGTCCCCACAAACGTGTTTTTGAAAGCGATGGCAGACATGTGGCGCATTTTGCGCGCGATCAAAGCATCAAAAACACAGAAAATTGTTGTTATTTGCCCTTGAAACAAGCTGCGTGCGCCACCAGGCGCGATCTGAATCAACTTCATCTTTATTGTTTTGTGACATGCTCAACCAAACGTTGAGGGCAAAGCATGAAACGCACAAAACTGCAAAAGTTGCGACGTCGATGGTTTGAAATATTGGAACCATCTGCAGGTGGAGATCGTGCGTCGTTTGTTAGCGACGTGTTTTTAGTCACGTTGATCTTTTTAAACACGTTTGCGTTTGTTCTTGGCACCGTCGATGGCGTTCAGGAACAATTTGGCTTCGAGCTCGACCTGATCCTTTACTTCTCAGTGTTTGTGTTCAGCATTGAATATTTGCTGCGTCTTTGGGTGTGCGTTGAACACCCTTTGCGACGCGATGGTCATCCGGTTTGGTCGCGCCTGCAATATATGGTGACGCCGATGGCGCTGGTGGATTTGGTTGCCATATTGCCGTTTTATCTTGGTCCAACCTCCGGCATCGACTTGCGCATTTTGCGCGTGTTTTCCATGTTGCGGTTCTTGCGTATCGCGCGATATTCGTCCGCGTTTCAGCTTTTTGGTCGGGTCATTAAGCGGGAAGGGCGTTCATTGATGGGTGTTCTCCTCATCCTGACTGCGCTTTTGTTGGTCGCTGCTTCAGGCATGTACGCCATTGAAGGAAGGGTTCAGCCGGAAAACTTTGGTGACATTCCCAAAGCCATGTGGTGGGCGATGGCGACATTGACGACCATTGGCTATGGCGATGTGGTGCCGATCACACCGTTTGGCAAATGGTTTGCAGGACTAATCATGATTTTCGGCGTTGGCGTTTTTGCATTGCCGATCGGCATTTTGTCGAACGGCTTTGCTATGGAAGTTAACCAGCGCAACTTCGTTGTGACTTGGAACATGATCTCAAAGGTAGATTTGTTTGCAAGGCTTGATGCGGGCGAGATCACCGAAATCATGGAATTGTTGAAATCGCGTCATGTGCCGAAAGGAACCACCATCGTGCGCGACGGCGAGGTGACGGACGCAATGTATTTTGTTGTCAGCGGCGAGGTGGCAGTTGAAACAGGCGGTCAAACACTAAGGTTGGGGCCAGGCGAGCATTTCGGTGAGACAGCGCTTCTAGCACAAGATGAAAACTTGCTCTCAGCGAAAACGCTGACTGTTTGTGACTTGCTGGAGCTTGATGCAAATGACTTCAACTACTTGTTGTCGCACAATCCACATCTTGAAGAAGACTTCCGCTCAATCGCAGAAGAACGGTTGGAAAAGCTGCCCGCTATTTGAGTGTTCCATGGCTGTTGAGCGTAATTGGTGGATATTTTTCGCCAGTTTTCGAGTTTGCCGTGTGACGATGATACAAAAGGTAGTCTGCGGGCAAAATGTCGCCCTTAAGCGCGGAATCGACAAAAATGTGACGCGTGTTGTCAGGTGTTCGTTCAATCCAATCTGGATCGTCAAACGTGCCGCCAAAGACCCCTAAAGCTTCTGGGAAACGTTCAAAGGTTTGATAGAGCTTTGTTCCGCATTTGGCGCAGAAGTTTACATAAAGCGCCAAGTCGCTTTCGTCTGAGACGTGCGTGTAGGTCTTTGGTGTGCCCTTGGTGACCTTGAAATCCCCAATGTAAAAGATGGGTTCGAGCAGATAGGCAGAACCGGTGGACCGTTGGCACATTTTGCAATGGCAAATGGTTGTGTGAATAGGCGCGTCACTTACGGCATATTCAATTTCACCGCATAGACAGCGGCCACGTTGATCAATTTCTGACATACACACTCCTCACAATGGTGAGGAGTGTCGCAAAGAAAAACCGCCCGCGCAATGCGCGAGCGGTTCAAACATTTTAGCGAAATGGAGCGGGCTTAGCCTTCTGCCATTGCCTTTTGTAGGTTTTCGTCGATTGCTTCGAGGAAGCCCATTGTTGAAAGCCACTCTTGCTCAGGGCCAACCAACAACGCCAAATCTTTAGTCATTTGGCCGCCTTCGATTGTCGCGATAACTGTCTCTTCAAGTTTCTGCGCGAAGTTAGCAAGCTCAGCATTGTCGTCAAGCTTAGCACGGTGTGCCAAGCCACGCGACCAAGCAAAGATCGATGCAGTTGAGTTTGTTGACGTTTCTTCACCTTTTTGGTGCTGACGGTAGTGACGTGTCACTGTGCCGTGTGCAGCTTCAGCCTCAACGGTGCGGCCATCAGGTGACATCAAAACAGAGGTCATAAGGCCAAGTGAACCGAAGCCTTGTGCAACTGTGTCTGACTGAACGTCGCCATCGTAGTTCTTACATGCCCAAACGTAGCCGCCAGACCATTTAAGCGCAGAAGCAACCATGTCGTCGATCAAACGGTGCTCGTACCAGATTTTTGCTTCTTCGTATTTCTCTTTGAATTCTGCTTCGTAAACTTCTTGGAAGAGGTCTTTAAAGCGGCCATCATAAGCTTTCATGATGGTGTTTTTTGTTGAGAGGTAGCAAGGCACTTTGCGGTTTAGCGCGTAGTTCATGCTTGCACGAGCGAAATCACGGATTGAGTCATCCAAGTTGTACATTGCCATTGCAACGCCTGAGCTTGGTGCGTCAAACACTTCGTGTTCGATCTCTGTGCCGTCTTCACCAACAAACTTAACAGTCAACTTGCCTTTACCAGGGAATTTGAAGTCTGTTGCGCGGTATTGGTCACCAAATGCGTGACGGCCAACGATGATTGGCTGTGTCCAGCCAGGAACCAAACGTGGCACGTTGCGGCAGATGATAGGCTCACGGAAGATAACGCCGCCAAGAATGTTGCGGATTGTGCCGTTTGGTGAGCGGTACATGCGCTTCAAACCAAACTCTTCAACGCGCTGCTCATCAGGTGTGATGGTCGCACATTTAACGCCAACACCGTGCTTTTTGATCGCATTTGCAGCGTCAACGGTGATTTGGTCGTCTGTCGCATCCCGAGCTTCGATGCCCAAATCGTAGTAGTGTAGATCTACATCGAGATATGGGTGAATAAGTTTGTCTTTAATGAACTGCCAGATGATGCGGGTCATCTCGTCGCCGTCGAGTTCGACGATCGGGTTCGCTACCTTAATTTTGCTCATGGGATACTCCGCACAGCTTGTTGAATGGGGAGGCCTGTTTGTGGGGGACAGGCATTCGGGAGCCCCTATAGCACTACAATCGGAAAACGCAAAGCGCTGGGCCCGATTTGCGGGTATTGGATTGTGAAGAAATGAAAATTCTTGACAATGTGTAGATACACAGTAGTGATTTAGGCATGGAATCTGAGATTGAAAAATGCCTGTTGAGAAATACCCGTGCCGCGGCACGCGTGATGACACGTCGTTTTGCAGAGCATATGCGGCAATTTGATATCTCAACCGAACAGTTTTCGCTGATCGCATCGCTTGTCGGCACGGAGCATAATTCTGTTTCGGCATTGGCAGAGTTTCTGGCGATTGAGCGCACCACATTGACGCGAAATCTTGCACTTTTGGAGAAAAAGGGGCTTGTGAAGCTTGTTTCTCAAGCCAAAGGTAATGCACGCGTCGTGGAACTGACACCAAAAGGTGAGGCACTGATGGAAGAGATGAAACCTGCATGGCGGCAAGCGCAGAACATGGCGTTTAAACAGGTTACCCGCGAAGAAGTGGACCAGGCGTTGGATGTACTGCGTCGCGTAACGGCTGAATTGTCCCGAGGTGAGATTAGATAGAGATCCGTCAAAGGCGTTTCGGCATGTTTGTGGCTGTGTAGATACACAGCACAAAGGTCAGATTTAGAAACGGGTTCAGAGAGTTAGAGTGATTTTTGCCGTGTAGATACACGGTGTTGGATTGAACAAATTTCAGTGAGAGAGGCAAAGCAGATGTCAAACTTAGATGCGAAAACCGACCCGATTGTGGTGACAGGCATGGGGGCGGTTAGCCCGCTGGGTGTTGGCGTTGACGTGAACTGGTCGCGATTAATCGATGGACAAAGCGGGATCGTGGCGCATGATCGTTTCGACACCGAAGCGTTTGCCGCAAAAATTGCAGGTGTTGTACCCGCCAAGCAAGACGACGCCCATGGGTTTGCAGCAGAAGATCATATTTCGCCCAAAGAAATCAAAAAGATGGATATTTTTATCCAATATGGCATGGCCGCAGCTGATGAAGCGTTGGCGCAGGCTGGATGGGCACCGCAAACAGATCATGAAAAAGAACGGAGCGCGATCGTGATCGCAACGGGTGTTGGGGGATTTCCGGCGATGACGGCGGCCACTCGCACGATCGATAGTCGCGGACCGCGCCGACTTTCGCCGTTTGTTGTGCCGTCCTTTTTGGCCAACCTTGCCGCGGGGCACATCGCGATCAAGCACGGTTTGAAAGGGCCATCAGGCGCACCGGTAACCGCTTGTGCAGCGTCTGCTCAAGCGATTGGCGACGGTTTGCGCTTGCTGCTGAATGGTGAGGCGGATGTTGCTGTTTGCGGCGGCGCTGAGGCGTGTGTTGATCCGGTTTCAATAGGCGGGTTTGCCGCTGCTAAAGCGCTGGCGACTAAGTTCAACGAGACACCTTCCGAGGCATCACGTCCGTTTGACAAGGAACATGCCGGATTTGTTTTGTCCGAAGGTGCGGCTGTGCTTGTTTTGGAACGGCTCAGCCATGCGGAAAAACGTGGCGCGACGCCGCTTGCCATTGTTTCCGGCTATGGCACCACAAGTGATGCCTATCATTTGACGGCATCTGCGCCTGACGGCGAAGGCGGTCAGCGTGCCATGAAACAAGCACTTGCCATGGCGGGGATTCAAACCGGCGATATCAGTTATATCAACGCGCACAGCACGTCGACACCGGTTGGCGATGCGGCTGAAATCGCTGGTATTAGCGCGGTGTTTGACGGGCGAGGTAAAGACCTGCCAGTTACCTCGACCAAGTCATCGACTGGCCATTTGTTAGGTGCGGCGGGCGCAATCGAAGCTGTCTATTCCATTCTCGCAATCAGAAACAACATCGTGCCTGGCGGTATGAATATCATAGACCCTGAACCAGAGGCCGACCGCTTTGAACTGGCACCAAATGCGCCTATTGAATGGGACATCAAACATGTGTTGTCGAACGGATTTGGCTTTGGCGGCGTGAATGCGACGTTGATTTTTAGTCAGATCTAATTCGTTTTTGTGCATGAAAGCGAACGACTGGTGACAACTAAGAATGGTCTGCATAAGCTTGGCCCCGGTGTTTTATTCCGAGGTGCTTCATATGGACCATTCAAATTACGTCATCGATCAAATGATCTCCGCCAAGTCGATTGCGGCGCGGGTGGAAGCACTTGCTGAAGAGATTTCTCAACGTTTTGCGGATACGGACAAGCTAATTGTTGTCGGCTTGTTGCGCGGTTCGTTCGTCTTTATTTCGGATTTGGTGCGTGAATTGGAATTGCCAGTTGAGGTAGATTTCTTAGAAGCTTCATCATACGGCAACAGCACCGAAAGCTCGCGTGAAGTTCGGATTTTGAAGGATCTCCGCGGTGAGATTGAAGGCCGCGACGTTTTGGTCGTGGAAGATATTGTCGATACCGGCCACACCTTGCACCATGTGTTGGCATTGCTGCGTGCGCGTGAACCAAAGCGACTAGAAGTTTGTGCGCTGCTCGACAAACCGTCCCGCCGCGAAGTGGATGACGTCAAAGCGACGTGGACTGGCTTTGAAATTCCTGATGAGTTTGTGGTTGGCTATGGCATAGACTATGCCCAGCGCAACCGCAATTTGCCTTATATTGGCAAGGTGCGGTTTACTAGCTAGCTCGCCAAATCGATATTCGGAAAATGTTCTTTTGACTTTGCGGTTTCACGCGCCAATATGCTTGTGGCGTCGAGAGACGCGATGTCTTTGGTTTGGTCGGTAGGAATGTCGCCAGATAATTGCAACGCGAGATAGCGACCGCAGCAAACGCGCAAAAATGAGGCGAAATTTTCAGGGTCATGACCGGCTTCGACGGTTTCAAGATAAAGCCGCGTAATCAATTGACCAAGAGACAAACCGTCTCTGGCACCTACTTCGGTTAGAACCTGCCAATAGAATTCTTCAAGCCGCACGCTTGTCGAATAGCCGTCAATTCGCACTGAGCGCGTATGGTTTTCCCAAAGTCGCTTGTTTGCCCCAACAAACAATTGGCACATGATTTCCTCCCAAACCTGCGCGTTTAGCGCGCAGGTGTAGTTTGCAGTGAAATGAATGCGAAATGCAATCGCTAGTGCTGGATTTTGGTGCCCAGCACGCCCAGAAACTGGCTGATCCACGCGGGATGTGCGGGCCAAGCAGGGGCGGTCACGAGGTTGCCATCGGTTTCGGCGGCGGTAACTTCAATGTCGGCATATGTGCCGCCCGCGAGTTTTACCTCTGGTGCACACGCCGGGTAGGCCGAAACAGATTTGCCTTTGATCACGTCGGCTGCGGCGAGCAATTGTGCGCCATGGCAAATCGCGGCGATTGGCTTTCCGGTATTGGCGAAGTGCTGCACTATCGAAATTACTTTGTCATTCAAGCGCAGATATTCTGGTGCACGTCCGCCAGGCACAACCAGCGCGTCATAGGCGCTGGGGTCGACATCGCTAAAACTCGCGTTCAGCGCAAAGCGGTGCCCAGGTTTTTCTGTATATGTTTGATCGCCTTCAAAATCATGGATCGCGGTGGCGACGCTGTCGCCCGCATTCTTGTCTGGGCAAACTGCATCGACATGGTGTCCCACAGCCAATAGGCACTGAAATGGCACCATGACTTCGTAGTCTTCTACAAAGTCGCCAACGATCATTAGAATTTTCTTGCCAGTCATTTACCTGTCCTCCTCAAATGAGAGAAAAGGATAGTTCTTGGCGCCCGCATTGGGGTGTTATCAGAATACTACAGAGTTTACCGTCATCTGGCGGGCTTAGACGTGTTGCATCGCAAGCGATTTTGGCCGGATGCCGAACTGTCGTGAGAATGCTCGTGAAAATGCGTCTGGGGCTTGGTAGCCATATTTGCGTGCAACCATATCAACGCGCCGACCGCGTTCGATCTCTGATTTGGCCAAGGTTAAGCGCCAGCGTCGTAAATAACTGCCAGGGTTTTCACCGACAATTTGAACGAACAGCTCTTTGAAACGGCTATGCGAAAGCCCGGCGATTTCGGCCAAGTCCGCATTGCGCCAGTCTCTGCCGGGATTATCATGCATTTGCACGATGGCACGGCTCAACCTTGCATCGGCGAGACCGGCCAACATACCTGAATTGGCGGCATTTGTGTCGAGCAATTCCCGCAAAATCCGCACAAGCAATACTTCTCCGAGCCGACCCAACACCGCCGCACCGCCGCAACGGTTGGCCATTTGTTCGTTTGCTAGCATTTGAACGAGCGGTGCGATTTCATCATCGGGTTGCACCGTACGGCAGAATATATTTGGCAACGCGGCGAGCACGGGATTTGCGCTACTGCCAAAGTCAGCAAATAGAGTGAAAAGCGGCACGCCACGCGCGCATTCTACACCTTTCGATTGCGGGTGAAATTCGAGTTGAATTTCAGACGAATTGTGCGGTTGAAAAGCGATCAGATTTGCGGCGTTTGGTGCCACAGGCACAACTTTTAGTCTGAAGTTCTCGATTAGGGCGCTTAGTCGATCGATCTTGCTCATATCGTACTTTTGATTGCTTAATTCGTATTTATGCAACTTCAAAGTTGCATATTATAAGCAAAATTTCAAATGAAGGAGCAGCCACATGTTAATGCCAAGACAAAAAACGCCACCACTTTCGGTTCAAACGCTTGATCATGGTGGGTTTGATTTGAGCGGTGAAAACAACAAGGTGGGAACGCTTGTTTGCTTTTACCGTGGCTTTCATTGTCCTATCTGCGCAAAGTATTTGGCAGAGCTTGAACGGCTGGCACCAAAATTTGCGGAGCGTGGCGTCGGCGTGGTTGCCATCAGCTCTGACGGTGAAGAACGTGCGCGCATGATGGCAGACAAGATTGAAGCGAAAAATCTGCGTATTGGATTTGACCTATCGCTCACAAAAGCCCGCGAATGGGGTTTGTTTATCTCCACATCGCGTGGAAAAACATCAATTGGGGTGGAAGAGCCAGCGCTATTTTCAGAGCCGGGCGTGTTTCTCGTATCGCCGGATCAATCGCTTTATTTCAGCACGGTGCAAACAATGCCTTTCGTTCGCCCCATCTTTTCAGAAATGTTGGGTGCAATCGATTTTGCGATTGAGAACAACTATCCTGCGCGCGGTGAATATCAAGGCGAAGTGTAAATTATTTCGCTGGAAGCGCCCCGACAAATTGAGTTGAGAGAGCGATCCAATCAGCAAGGGCTTTGTCTTCTTCAATGGCATCTGGTGCCACGTGGATAAAGCCTTTCATGACTTTGCCGGTGAAATCCATAACGCTCGCGCCAGGGCGGGTGAGGGCTTCTTCATAAAGATCGGGGCCAACGCGCGCCATTAATGTACCGTCCTTGTGCGGACCGACAAGCATGTTGCCGTTGAGCATGAAGGCAACGCCGCCAAACATCTTCTTTTCTGTGACGTTTGGATCATCACCAATGATCGTTCTAATGCGGTCGGCAAGGGCGTCGCGTTCTTCAGTCATTACATAAACTCGTGTTTTTCGATGGATTCATCTACCGCGTCCCAGCTTGGCCGCTGGGAGTGGTAAAGGATCACTTCTGGTTTGAACCAGTCCGAGTTGTCGAAGGCGCCCACAGAAACGCCGATAGCACCGGGTGTTTTCGAGTTTTCCGCGAACAGGCGCGAACCACATTCCGGGCAAAAGTGGCGCGTGCGAGTGTTGCCACTATCAGCAAGGCTTTTGTGCGTTTTTGTGATGCCAGAGATTTTGACATCGTCTTTCTTGAAAAATGCATGGACAACATGGCCTGTGCCGGTGAGGCGCCTGCAGGCTTCGCAATGGCATTGTGCCATGCGCACCGGTTCCGCATCGACTTCAAATGTCACAGCGCCGCAATGGCATTGTCCTGTTTTGGTCATGTGATCAGCCTTCTTCTTCATTGCATATTCGGGCAATCCCGCCGGGTGAAGAACATTGCAGTTGGCGCTAGGTCTGCTCGCTTGACTTCCACCGCGTCACATGTGCAGGCTGACGGCAAAACTTCCTTCCCCATAATGCAAGCTTGCATCAGTCTCGATGTGCTTTGCAACCAAAATAGAAACAGAATAGTTGAATTTAATTATGTTGCCTTTTGAGTTTCCTATTGAAACCGAACGTTTGATTTTGCGCGCGCCACAACGTGAGGACTATGACCAATTGTTTGAGTATCATAGTGACGCGGAAACCTGTCGCTACCTGCCTTATGAGCCACGCGACCATGCGCAAATGGAAGAATCGATGCAACGTCGGTTGTCATTTGAAGGCTTTGAGCCGGACAAAAATCCACTTTTCTTTCATGTGTTTACGAAAGAAACGGACGAACTGATTGGCGAGTTCTTGCTGTTTTCTCGGTCTATTGAAGCACGTCAGGGCGAAATTGGTTATGTGCTCAACAAAAAGTTCCATGGCAAAGGCTATGGTATTGAGGCAGCGCGCGCCGTGATGGAACTTGGGTTTTCTGCATTCAATTTGCACCGGATTGAGGCAAAGTGCAGTGCAGCGAATGCTGCATCTTGGAAACTTATGGAAAAGCTCAATATGCGCCGCGAGGCCCACTTTATCGAAAATGACATTTTCAAAGGTGAATGGGATGAGTTGATGATTTACGCCATATTGCAGCGCGAATGGCGCGAACTTCACCCTTGATCTTTGGGCGTTCTTGGCTCATTCATCGCGTCGAAATAAAGGAGCGCTAGATGGCAGGCACAGATCGCACGAAGGAACTCGAGCTAAAACCCGGCCCAGCCGTGATTTTATGCGAGCCACAGCTTGGCCAAAATATTGGCACCGCCGCGCGTGCCATGGCCAACTTTGGGCTTTGGGATTTGCGGTTGGTCAACCCGCGTGATGGTTGGCCTAGCGATGATGCACGTGCTGCTGCGTCAAAAGCGGATCATGTGATTGATCGAGTGCAGGTGTTTGAAACGATTGAAGACGCGATCGCCGACCTCACAGCCTGCTACGCCACTACGGCGCGGTCTCGCGATATGTTTAAGCCTGTCATTGGACCAGATGTTGCGGCGGAAGAAATGCTCAAGCCAATTCAGGGCGGCAACAAAGTGGGCATATTGTTTGGCCGTGAAAGGTGGGGTTTGAATAATGATGAGGTGGCACTGTGCGACAAGATTGTAACGTTGCCGGTAGAACCTGCCTTTGCGTCATTAAACATCGCGCAGGCTGTACTTGTTCTTGCATATGAATGGCGGCGTGTTGCCAACGGGGCTGATGATCTGCCGTTTGGCGGGGATGTTGGTGAGCCAGCAAGTCGACACGAACTTGTGGGGATGATGGAACATTTGGAAGAGGCGCTGGACCGTGCAGGCTTCTTCAAAACGCCCGATAAGCGTCCGTCGATGGTGAACAATCTGCGGTCGCTATTTGCGCGCGCCGAGATGAACCAGCAAGAAGTGCGTACATTTCGGGGGGTAGTTGCAGCCCTTGATCGGCGACATGAGCGGCCGAACCCGACGAGGGACCAGACAAAATATACAAAGAAAAAGGACGCCGAGTAGGCGCCCTTTGTTATTTGAGCGCTTAGGCTTCGATCAAGCGGCGGCGATATTCGCTGGCGAGGTATACAAACCCGCCCAATAGAATGATGCCAATACCGGTGTGCATCCAATCAACCTGCGACAAGGCGTATGAGATTAGCTCAGGTGCTGAAGCCGTTTTGTCTTGCATGATCCAAACCTCAGGGTCGAAGTTTGATGGTTCTTCGCCGGCCATTTCGACGCGGAACATGATAAATTCCAAAATCTTGCTTTGGTAATCGAGATCACGAATGTTGATCACACGTTCTATCAGCACAGCTACTGCCGGAATAACGAAGAACAATGGGATGCTCCAGCGTTTGAACAATGTACCCAAGAAGGCGGCCCAGCCAAAAATCGGGGCATACCACAACAGGGCAATGACCATATAAACGATCGCAGCAACACCGATTTGGAACACGCTATTGAGGAACTCAAGCGGGTTTGGCGCTGTGTACAAAATAGTCATCGCACCGATCAAATGAGCGACAATGTATAGAACGACCGATGTCGCGAGCATCCAAAAGCCAATTGCCAGTGGGAATACTGTGTAACCAGAGACAACTTTTGAACCCAAAATCTCGAGGTCTGTTTTTGGCATCGACTTCCAGAATAGCAGTGCGTTGTTGCGCCGGTCAGCGTGGAACGCGTCTGAGAAGTAGAACAACAGCGCGATGACGAGATAGACGCACCACAAGAAAATTGTGGCAACCAGCGCAGCTTCAAAGAACTGGACGCTGCCGGGCAGGTTGGTCACAGACTCTTGGAAATCTGGATCGTTTGTAACGATGCCGATGGTGACAACTGCGCTGACAACAGCCAAGATAACGGCCGGTGCGTAAAGAAATGCGCCGCGATGTTCTAAGAATTCGCGTTTAACTAATGCAAGCCAAGGTTTCATATTGCTTCTCCTTGAGTTTCATTGTCACGCTGCATTAACGCCACAAACAAGTCGGATACGGTTGGGATGGTGATGTCACCCAGCTCAGCGAGCTGGTCCTTATCGACACCATCGAAAATAAAGATGTTCTGGCCAAATTTAGCTTCTTGATAGACCGGATTTAGCGCTTTGGCGGCATCAATGCTGTCGTTACGTGCATTGAGTTGGGTATAGCGTTCGCCAACTTCGTCCATTGGGCTATCGAGAACCAAATATCCGTCACGAATGAACATGAGGTCTGAAAGCATAAACTCGATCTCGTCCACCTGGTGGGTGGTGATCAAAAGCGTGCGATCTTCGTTCATATAGTCTTCAAGCAACCGCTTATAGAAGCGTTTGCGGTAGGTGATGTCCAAGCCAAGTGTTGGCTCGTCCAAAACTAGAAGCCGAGCATCGATCGCCATGACGACAGCAAGGTGGAGCTGAGCGACCATACCTTTTGATAGATTTTTAATCTTTGCATTAGCCCGGATGTCTGTCCCTTGAAGAAATCCATTTGCCTTCTCCCTTGAAAATTTGGGGTGAATCTCTTCAACAAGATCGAAGAGTTCGCGAACACGCATAAAACGCGGAAGACTTGCAACGTCTGAAATGAAAGCGACGTCATTCATAAGTGCAGCACGTTCGGCATATGGGTCCTTGCCCAATACAGAGATGCTGCCTTCGCAATCAGTAAGTCCTAAAAGCGCATTCAAAGTGGTGGTTTTGCCCGCACCATTGTGGCCAATGAGCCCTACAATACGGCCTGGTTGAATTTCGAAGTTTAGACCGTGCAAAATCTCCGTTTTTTTGAAGCGTTTGCGCAGGTCTTGAGCTCTTACGAGCGCTGTTTGGGTGCTCATTATTTGGCCCCTTTATTGATTAGTTTCTCTAAATCGAGATCAAGTGTTTGAATTTGCGCGTAAATTCTCGGCCATTCATCCTTGAGAAATTTCTCTCTTTCATGCGCCAATAAATTTTGGCGCGCCCCTTGCGCAACAAACATTCCTAGCCCCCGGCGTTTTTCGACTGCACCCAATTCAACAAGAGATTGGTATGCTTTTGTGACAGTTAAAGGGTTGACCGATAAATCGGTGGCGATTTGGCGCACCGATGGTAGGGCCTCACCCTCAGCCGTCACTTCATTCAAAATCAGCGCCGCGATTTGGCTTCTGATCTGAACAAAGATCGGTTGGTTTTCATTCCATTGGTTCATCTGTCTCACTCATTTAGTGTGCTACACATGTAATACACTAAATCGGAAAAGCAAGCGAAAAATGAACTGACTTGAAATTTTTTTGGATTTGGCCGATTAAACCATCGTCGGATTTATTGAGCTAAAGCGTGCAAAACCCGTTGACTTTTGGGGGCTGCCGGGCTAAATCCGCGCCACTTAATGACTTCATTTGAAGTTGTTGAGAGCACCCGAGACCTTCGGTTTTCAATATTCGGGCAGGTGTAACACCGGTCACGATGCGTTGGATGTTTTTCGTAAGGTCTGTCGGTTTTGTTGAATCAAAAGTTTAACAAAGCAGAGGAGGGCGCTGTCTTTATTGAGGAAAATGAAAAGGACAAGCGATGTCTAAACGCCATTCGCAGAAGTATAAAATTGACCGCCGTTTGGGCGAAAACATTTGGGGTCGTCCTAAGAGCCCAGTAAACCGTCGTGAATATGGTCCGGGCCAACACGGTCAGCGTCGTAAAGGCAAATTGTCTGACTTTGGTTTGCAGCTCCGCGCTAAGCAGAAACTAAAAGGCTACTACGGTAACCTTACAGAAAAAGCATTTAAGCGTGTATATGGCGAAGCTACTCGTCAACGTGGTGACACTGGTGAATTGTTGATCGGTCTTCTTGAGCGTCGTTTGGACGCTGTTGTTTACCGCGCGAAATTCGTTCCAACAGTATTTGCTGCTCGTCAGTTCGTGAACCACGGTCACGTTCTAGTAAACGGCAAGCGTGTAAACATTCCATCATACCGCTTGAAAATTGGCGATGTGGTTGAAGTTCGCGAGAAATCAAAGCAGCTCGCTCTTGTTTTGGAAGCACAGCAATTGGCTGAGCGCGACATTCCTGACTATGTTGATGTTGATGAATCAAAGCTGACTGCTTCTTTGACACGCATCCCGAACTTGTCAGACGTGCCATACCCGGTTCAAATGGAACCAAACTTGGTTGTGGAATTCTACTCTCGTTAAGTCGAGACGAATACATTACAGATTTTCAAAGGCCGCCCAAATGGGCGGCCTTT
This sequence comes from uncultured Maritalea sp., assembly GCA_913055925.1. Classification (GTDB taxonomy): domain Bacteria; phylum Pseudomonadota; class Alphaproteobacteria; order Rhizobiales; family Devosiaceae; genus Maritalea. The sequence goes on from CAJXLH010000026.1 coordinate 14,015, forward strand.
TTGTTTGTCTTAGCGCGGAATCGCTTTTTCGAATTTGCGTAGACGCTGGTAGACCGACATTAGTCGGATGATTTGTGTCCAAGAGTTGGCAAGATATTGGAATGAATTCTCAACTCGACCGAACGCATTGAAGACCTGTTGCAAAACGCCGAAGGTGATAATCCCTTTTGCAATAGATGGTCCTAGTGCAATTAACGGGATGAAATTTGCACCTTGCAGATAAAGATATCTCGCGATGTTGAAATACATATAGTGGAAGTAGAGGCGGAAGTAGTTTTTCCGCACATCCCCAAACAAATCTACAATTTTCTTCGGCTCCGCGCGCTCAGGGTCATCTTCGCCATAAACGAGCTCTTTACGGTATGCCGCTTCAACTTTCTGGTTGTTAAATTCAAGACCTGGCAGACGGAAGCCAACGGCTGCCAACAACACAGTGCCGAAAGCCGCTGAGACGAGGGCTACCCAAACCAATGCGCCAGAGACCTCACCAAAAACGGGAAGTTCCGCGATTTGCTGCGAAAGTGTCCAAAGGATCGGTAGGAAAACAGCGAGTGTCATCATCGAACCAACGAAATCTGCACCTAGGTCTTCGACGCTGGTCGCAAAGCGCATCGTATCCTCTTGTATACGCTGAGATGCGCCCTCAACCTCACGAACATCTTGCCAATATTCCATATAGTAAAAGTTCATGGCTGTTCGCCATCTAAAGATGTAGTGGCCCGTGAAAAATGCCAACAACACGGCAACAGCGATGTTTGGAAGCAGGATGTAAGCTACGGGAATAAGATCGCCGTAAAACTTCTCGATTGAAACGGAGCCAGGCTCAGCAAGCGCTTGTTGGATCTGATTGTAGAACGTTCCATACCAATCGTTGAGCCAGGCGCTTACCTGAACTTGTGCGTAAAGAACAACAAATATGGTCACGGAACCAACGACAGACCACCAATACCATTTACTTCGTCCTACAAAAAACCACGGTATGCAAAATCCATAAGCTGCCATCAAGATATATTGGTAGAGCCAGACTTTTTGGTTGCTCAAAAATGGTGCTGGATTGTCCCCGGGGTCCGGGGTGAGGATTGGGTCTAAGCTCAAAATGGATTGAAGCTGTCCACCGATAGTGAACCATGCCGTCATCCAGACCGCAGTCCAAAGCACAGCACTGCCAAAAAAGTATTTCGGCATTGGAAAAAAGGAACGAAACACGCGATGTCTCCCTAAACAATTGATATCCCTCAATTGTCATCATTCCTTCACATTCTTTCCGATGCAAGCAATTTGATGAATCTTTGAATATGTGTGATCAAGTGTGAGAATTTGGGAGGTTGTGAAGAAATAGTTTTAATTAACGACGGTTTGTTTGCGCTTTCTTCATGCTGTTTTGCTAAAGATTTCACGATTAACTTTGTTTCAGTCGTTTGGCTGCAAGATATTTAAAGTGTTTAGTGGGCTCATTGGGCCAATATATTGGGAAATTGCTATGCGGATAGGTTTTGACGATTTGTTGGACCGTATTCCCGGTCCTCCGACAAAAAAATGGCCAGATGGCGTTTGGTTTGCGCCCGCTTTTGCTAGTGATACGCTTTCTGTG
>CAJXLH010000027.1 GCA_913055925.1 uncultured Maritalea sp.
GCAGTGTCTTTTTGATGGGCCAAAAGCGATAAGCCATCCATGGGATGAGCAGTTTGGCGTATATCTTGAGGTAGGGCAGTTTGGGCGTTAGCCCTGCCGTGACGATCAATACCTGTTTACCCACGCGCTCCGGCGCGATGGCCAAAAGGTCAAGGCAAATTGAGCCGCCAAAACTGGTGGCCGCAAAATCCGCCTTTTCGATTTCAAGTTGATCCAAAACATCTTTAAGCCAATGGCCGTAGCCATGTTTTTCTGGCGAAAAGAGCTTATCCTCTGACCGGCCCGGCTGTCCGATGAGATCAGGCGCGATCAATAAATGTTCGTCGGCGAGGTGTGCGAAAAAATCAAGCATCATTGGGCCGGCAATGGACATGCCGGGCAAAATGACAATCTTGCGTCCTTTTGGATTGCCCATAGTACAAATGTGGGTTTTGCCAAAACGTGTCGTCACCGTTTCTTGGCGCACCGGGTAGGGCAATAGGTTGATTGTTTTGTCGTAGTAGCGGTTGAACTCTTTTCGGCCCTCGCTAGACCGATAAACAGAGCGTTTTGGCAGCGCCGCTTCAAGATCAACCTTTGTCGGTTGGTGTGTTGTATGAGCTGCGCGATCCATATCAGCTTGCGCCAGAGCGTTGCTTGCCAAGGGTGACTATTTTCACGCCATCTTTTTGAAGTTGCTCGGCGGCTTGCGCATAAAGATCTTCGTGCACATAGCAGGGCAGTTTTGGATATTCATGGTGCAGGAAATGATGGTTGTTCAGCCAGAAGAAGGGGCTAACAACCCATTCCCAGAGTTTCTCGCCCCGCACGATCAGCGTTGTTTTTTTGCGATCGGGTGTCTGCTCAATCGTGTGCAGCAATCTGTGCGACACCGATATCACCGACGAAGCGATGGACGCAGGAGCCAGCCACAAGAAGAAGGTTTCTATCGGCGCGACTATCAACAAAGCTAGCAACAAACCGATGATCAAGCCAATGCGAGTAAAGCTTTTAATGGCCGTTTTGCGCGGCACTGCGCCATGGTTGGCAGCGAGTATGTACATCCGCAAATAATGCAGCGGCACGAACAGCCCCAAAAACAACCCCAAAGGGATCGAGACATTTTGCAACCAATAATCTGGATCAAGGTCAGGGTTGTTGGTGTTCGCGTGGTGGCGTAGGTGCAAAAACTTGAAAGTCGGAAAATCGTAAATCAGCATCCAAGAATGGAGCGTGCCGAGTAGATTATCAATCCAGGCATTTTTGGCGCTGTTTGAAATGGTTTTGTGCGTCGCTTCATGGGCAACGGCAAAACTCATATGGATGGATAAAAAGCAAATGATGGACGCTGCCCACAGCGGAAAGCCGAAAAACAGATGGCCAATTACAGATGCAACGAATGCGGCAAGCAAAGTCAATGACGCAAACAGGGTCGGCCACGCGATCCGACCTCGCTGTGCAATCATCATCGATTTTGCCAACTGGCCGGTTTGCTGCTCCATGACCCCTTACCAACAATTGAGCGTTGCTCGAGTATGCAAAGCTAGTCGCGCCCTGTCTAGTTGTAAGCTCACAATACCAAACAGATATTTTTGCTGAAAAAGCCTATTGACCCGATTGGTGATTTTATGGTCTATCAGCCGAGCAAATTCTTGCACGGATGGGCGTATAGCTCAGCGGGAGAGCACTACGTTGACATCGTAGGGGTCACTGGTTCAATCCCAGTTACGCCCACCATCCATTTTCCTAGATATTGTAATGTTCATTGCGGCTGAGAACGTTATCCGAGGTTCGATGGGCCTTGCCACATGTTTTTGTTCTAACAAATGCAATATTTGTGGATACCCTTTGTTAAGCAATTGCACCCATATTGCTTTCGGATAGGGGGGATTTCGCATATTACACTTGTATATCATGACGTATGCAGCGTTTTTTTGTAATCGATAACAAAAACGTTTTGGGGGCATTTGAAATATTCCCCCGCGCGAACAAGTGACGAAAATCTAGGCGGTTTTTTGGATCGGACAATTCGCCTTCAAAGCGCGAAGTTTAGGGTTCGTTTACCCAATTGCAAGCGAAAGTGATCTCTCGTCGTAAAACAAACGTCCGAAATATAGATAGCGAGTTTTACTCACGCAGCATCAACTCAGTCAGTACTTAAGCAAATATTAGAAGTCTTTTGGTCTATTGAAATCAACAAACCTAGAGTAGAAAGGTTGAAAATATGAAGTTAGTTGTAAGTGTATTGGCGTTTTTGTTGATAAGTATATCAGCAGTTTTTGCCGAGAGTGCGCCAATGAGCGTCGCAGGAACGACAACTATTAGCGTTGAAGAAGCAGCTGAGCTTTTTGACGCAGAGGTTCCCTTCGTAGACGTCCGTAAGGCATCAGACTTTGATGCTGGTCGCATTCCCGCGGCTGTAAACATTGATGTGAAAGGCGATTTTACCGAAGCAGCGCTGGCTGCTGTGGCAGGAAAAAACGACAAAGTCGTCTTCTACTGCAACGGTGAGAAGTGCCTGTTGTCGTCAACCGCGGCTGAGATGGCGGTAGCTTGGGGTTGGACCAATATTCAGTATTTTCGAGGTGGTTTCCCAGCTTGGGAAGCAGCGGGCCTCCCAATAGAATAACTGATATTTGAAAGGCGGAACTATGCTACTTCGTACAAAAATCGCGGTCGGCATCGGAGCCGCCTTCATAATCGTTACAATTGGGCTGGTGGCCGCCGGTATTGTGGCCACTGACCGCATCGAGGCAAAATATCTGGAAGTCACGACTAAAAACGTCACATCAGTAGTCAATACCCAACTCACTCAAACACGAGCGAACTTTGAACGCCACGCACGCACCGTTGGGCGAGACCGTGACGCGGTTAGTGCTTTAAAAGCCGGTGACAATGCCGCCGTGAAAGACGCGTTGCAATCGACTTTCAATCGGGTTCTTGCGACTGGCGAAATCTCAGACATGCTTATTCTCGACGCGAAAGGGAATACGGTTGTTGACTACACCAATGACACCGGCGAAGATCTTTCCAAGATATTTGAATCCGTACTCGCGACCAAAAAGCTTGAAGCCGGATTTGTTCGATTTTCGGACAGCCGTTCGGGTTATGCACTCGGTTTCCCGTTGATGAGCGGCCGCACGAATGTTGGCGTAGGCGTTGTTGGATTAGATTTCATTGGTTCGCTGCCCGAGCTTTCGCAGGCGCTTGAAAGCGACGTTTTACTCTGGCTTGGCGAAGAGTTGGTTGGTTCTTCCAACACGGAGCTTTCGCCTGAACTTCAAAATCAACTTCATCGCGAGCGCGGCAAAAGTCAAAGATTTTCGTTCGACGGCAAAGTTCAAATCGTATCGCTGATTGAAGTGACTGACGGACAGGGTCAAAACGTTGGGGACTTTCATGTTCTTACCGACATAACCGAGAGCTACACAGCTGCGGCGACACACGTTCTGATACTTCGTGCATCAGTGATAGCAATCGCGATTGTGTTACTCTCCCTTTTGGTTATGTGGATTGGCAGACAATTTGCACCGCTTGCGGCAATCACAAACCTGCTAGAGCGTCTCGCAAATGACGAAAAGGTGGAAAATCAAAAAGTCGATTCAAATTCTGCTGAAATCTCAGCTCTTATCGACGCGTTGGAAATTTTCAGGACAAAAGCACAGGAACAAAAACGACTTTCAAATGAGGTTGCAGAATCTGCTGCTCAAGACCGCATCAAGGCTCAACAGACCATCGAATTGCAGAATCAAATTCGTGAAGTAACTTCTGCTGCGATGGCTGGTGACTTCTCGAAGAAGATTGAAATCAACCCAGACGACAAAGATAGCGTCGAAATTGGTAGCCAGATTAACGCCATGTTGAATGTGAGCAATGAGTCATTTGAGGCGGTTCGAGCGGTTCTCAACCAGCTTAGTGAGAAAAACCTTACTGAGCGCGTGCATGGTAACTTCACAGGGGCATTTAAGCTGTTGCAAGAAGATACCAACACTGTTGCGGAGCAACTTAGTAGCGTTGTTAGCGGACTACGCAGCACTTCAAGTGCTTTACGTAGCGCTACAGGCGAAATCCTAGAAGGTGCAAATGACCTATCGGATCGCACGACGCGCCAAGCCGCCGCAATTGAAGAAACAGCTGCGGCGACGGAGCAACTAGCGAGCACTGTACAGGCCAACACTCAACGCGCTCAAGATGCACAAAATACGACGTCTGAAGCTAAGAAGGTTGCCGTCGAGGGCGGTGATGTCATGTTGCAGGCGAACGCCGCTATGGAGCGTATTACAAGTTCCTCAAACAAGATCTCAAACATTATCGGGATGATTGACGATATTGCGTTCCAAACAAATCTTTTGGCACTAAATGCTTCGGTTGAAGCGGCGCGAGCAGGTGAAGCTGGCAAAGGCTTCGCCGTGGTTGCAGTAGAAGTGCGTCGTCTCGCGCAATCTGCCGCAGAAGCATCAAACGAGGTAAAGCAGCTGATTGAACAATCAACAGCTGAGGTGAGCAGCGGTTCTCAACTCGTCTCAAAAGCAAGCGAGAACCTTCAGCAGATCGTGCAAAGCATTACAGGGGCGACAACTTTAGTTGACGAGATTTCGAAGCAAAGTGTCGAGCAGGCGGGTGCGGTCCAGGAAATTGCGACGGCTATTCGTGAAATGGATGAGATGACGCAGCACAATGCGGCGCTGGTTGAAGAAACCAATGCAGCGATTGATCAAACTGAAAGTCAGGCTGCTGAACTGGACCAAATTATCGACGAGTTCACTACTGCTGATAGTATTGAAAATACGGTTCCTGAACTGGTTGATTTGAAGGCAACTACAGCCGCATAGCACGGTAAAAGACCTGGATGTGCCTAGTCGCATTCAGGTGCATCAATCCGCGACGATTGATTGAGATATTAAGATTACCGTTTGTTGGCATTTAATGGTACCAATCTTCTTTTTTAGGGTTTCTGTTCATTCAAGTGCACATCCACTAAATCGATATTTTGCGCTGGAAGATGTTCACCATCGCCCAAATGAGTGCGAGTTGCAGCACAATGGCGACGCCGAGAACGGTTAGCCAGTTACCATCTCCGTTTAGCGCCATCCAATAGGCTTTGGTCACCAAAAATGGTGGGAAGAGACCCAAGAGCCATTGAAATGGTTCTGGCACGAACCAACCAATCAATATGACCCAGCCCGCGACGCCGACAAATTTGGCGATGGCGAAGCCTTGCAGCTTGTTTTCGGCCAAAATGGCGTAGGTCATTGTGGCGATGGGGGCGATAAGGGATGAGCCGATGGCCAACACAAGTGTCGTGCCCAAATCAAGTCCGGATAGGCCGGAGAATTGCAATTGAACGACCACGACCAACCAGCCAAAAAGCGTTGGGATATACATGCGTGTGGCAAGATAGTCTGCCGTGCGCACGGGGGTGACTTGCATCGCGACAAGTGTGTTGTCCTCTTTTTCGTCCAGCAGCAAGAAACCATAAATCGCACCGGATAAGAGCGCGCCTTGGAAGACGATGAGATAGCCGATGAGTAGCGGATAGTAAGCCGAAAGGGGCTGATCCAAAAAGCTGCCGGGCATAATGCCGTTCGCTTCAAAATATCCATTGAGGCCGGGGAGGGCAAAGCGTGCAAAAATGGCGATCAACACGACAAAACCAAGCATCATTTGCAAAAAACTATCACGCCCAATCAGGCGAAAATCGTTGCGGCCGATCTTTTTTGAAAGCGTAAGGATGTTCATGTCGCTATCCCATTTTCTCAATAATGTGTTTTTGGAAGGCGCCGCGTGCCCACCATGCTAAACCGATGAGCCAGATTGCGCTGTAGCCGATCGCGTAGAGTTGCTCCCAAAGTTCCAACGGGCGGAAGGCGCCGGCGATCAACATCGTAGGTGCGCTTGTTGGCGCGATGAGTAACGCCGAGTGCTCAAATACGCCCCAGAAATAAAGGAACGGGATTTGCATGATGATGGAAAAGGCCGCCATGGGGATCAGGAAATCGGTAATCCGTTTAAAGCGCACCACCATGGCCATGCCCACAAGCGTGTACATCACGCCGATGGCGAGAATCCCGACCATCAACCAGATAAAGTTGGGGTAAATTGCGCTGCCCATGAGCTGTTGGACGAGGATCGCGCCGTAGATCGAAATCAGCGACTCCAGTGTGGCTAGGCCCACAAGGGACGCAATTTTTGCGATCAAATATTCGCTGGGTTTGAGCGGTGAGACAATGGTTGCGGCAATGGTGCCTTCGTCCTTTTCGAAGATGACCATGCCCGCCACGTAGAGCATTGTAGTGCCGCCAATGATCAGCAAGATCATTGCAGGGATGACGTTGACCATTTGAGAAGGTGCAACAAGCCCTGCCACAACTGCCGCAATGAGCACCGAAATGATAATCCCGACATGATAGAGATTGTTGCGAAACTGAACTTTCGCGTCAGTTTTTATCGCTTGCATGAGGCGGTTCATTGATGAAGCTCCTCGCCGGTCACTTTGATAAAGATGTTGTCCAACGTTGTTTCGAGTGAGTGAATGCGCTCGATCCGATGCGCGTTGCGGACCGTTTTGTGAAACTGCTCATTGGTTTGCAGCCCATCAAGCTCGAATTCGGATGATTTTTGGTCCCCGTCTTTTGTGGTTTCGTCCACCCGCACTTTGCGCTCGCCATATTGTGCTTTGAGCGTCTCCGGCGCGTCGATAACGCTGATTTTGCCGTTGGTCACAAAGGCAACGCGGTCGCATAGCTCATCGGCCAAATTCATATTGTGGGTAGTGACAAATGTCGTCACGCCATCCTCGCGGAGCCGGAGGATTAAATCTTTGATCCGTTTCGCGTTCACGGGGTCTAGGCCGCTTGTTGGTTCGTCGAGAAACAGGAACTTTGGTTTGTGGATCAGGCTGCGGGCGACGTTGAGGCGAATTTTCATGCCTTTTGAAAAGTCTGATACCTTTTTGTCGGCGTCTGCTTTCAAATCAACCCAGCTTAAAACGTCGTCCGTTGAGAACTTGTCGCCGCTGTAAAAGCCTGCGAAATGTTCCAGGTTTTCGCGCGCGGTGAGCTTTAAATAATGGTTCGGCAGTTCAAACGAGACACCAATCTGCTCGTAATAACTATTGTCCCAGTCTTGAAGGTCTTTACCGAGCGCACTGATCTCGCCGCGATAGTTCTTCAAAAGCCCGATGAGGATTTTTTGGGTCGTGGATTTGCCAGAACCGGAGGGCCCCAAAAAACCAAATATTTCCTGGTCGGCAATTTCAAAATCGATGCCGTGCAGCGTGTCATTCTTAGCCGAAGGATAGGCATATTGAAGATTTTTCACTGAAATCATTTTGAGTTCTTTTCGCGTAATTGTTGTTCAAATTGCTCAAGGCCCTGAGCATAAAGTTTGCGGATAATCTGTTTGCCGGCGTCAGAGTTGCCGCCATCTGGCGGCGTCAGCGTTCGGCTCATCATGTCGGCGATCCCGTGGATAAGCGCGTCGGTTTCGGGGACCTGATCTTTCGGCTTGTAGTCGGCTGCTGTGACGAGCCCGTAGGAGATAATGTCCATTATGTGGGCAGTGACCAGCGGATCGAGGTCTTTGCGCACAGCGCCAGCTTCTTGCATGAGTGCGATGAACTCATGTCGCATGCCTGCGCTTTGTTGTTCTTCAAAGAAATTGCCCGGTTTCTTGAGATAGTTGCCCAGCGTTGCGGGGTCTTTGCGCATGATGGTGGCCATAAACGGCACCTGCTCAAATGCTTTGAGCATGTTGATATACATGTTGGCGATCAACCCGCCGTCAGGGTCTTCTTCAACGGCATTAATCCATGCTTTGGAGAAGGCGAACATGGCGCTGATAAGAAGTGCCTCAAACGCTTCTTCTTTTGATTTGAAATGCAAATACATCGCGCCTTTGGAAATGCCCGCTTCGTTGGCGATGTCCGCCACCGTGGTCTTGTTGTAACCAAAGCGTTCAATCAGCCGCGCCATGGCGTCCAATATTCTTTGTTCGCGTTTCTGGTCTCTTGGTGGCACGCTTTTCCTCATGGCTGGAATCGTTTTGACCAAAATAGTACTTGTGGTCAAAACGTCAAGGGAGTGCTCTTCGAAGGGGGCTGGGAAAGGGTGAGCGGATTCCAGTGGCGTGCGATGTGTTGGTGTCTGAGATATGTTTTTGCAGCGTTGCGCCGGGTGCAATTTGAACTGAGGGCGCAGTGTAGAGCCCGAAAGATGAAACAAGTTGGAAGCAAAATTGGGGTGTTTGCTTATCTGGGTCCCAACACTTAGATAGAGAAACTATAGGGTCGTCGGTTTCGCCCGCTTGCAAGCCTTAGAGTCGCGCTAAGCCCCATCAATCAAAGGTTGTATCGTTGGTGCGTTGTCCGCACGCGCTCTGGTTGAATTAGGGTTTTTACTAAAAGTTTAGACGCATGCCTCAGTATAAGTGCGTAACTTTAAGTATAGTATCATGCTCAATAGATGTAATGCGTTAGTTTTTTCAGCGGACGGTCGCTGGTCGGAAGCTTTTTGCACCAATCTTAAATCCATTGGATTTGGTGAGACGTTTTGCGTATGCGATTTTGACGATTTAGAACGCGCAATTTCGCGGCAAAACATCAATTTTTGTTACTTCTCGCAAACAAGTCATATCGACCAAATTCGCGCCGCCATGAGTGCAATTCGTGGCTATCGCGACGACGAATTGCGATTTTCGCCTGTCATTTTGATGGCGCGCGAAATCTCTAGGAACAGCCTTTCAGACTATATTGCGATCGGTTTTGACGACATTGTGCGGTTTCCCTGCACCATTGATATGCTCTCGTCGCGCACCAAGCGGCAGCTCAATACTGAGTTACGCTACTATGAAACGGAGAGCTATTTTGGGCCGGATCGTCGAAATTATTTTGCGGCAAATGAAGAACAACTTCAGCAGCGTACCGGCACCGTGCCTTATCGGCGGCATTCCATTCAGCGGGATGTCTTTAAAGGCATTGAAATCACAGACGTGTTTGATCACAAACCGCCTGGTTTTCTGGATGAGGAAAACGAAAAACGCTCGGACGCTGTTTAAGCGCTTTGCTTTTTCAGTTGTTCCTCAGCGTAGCCTTGCATCGCTTCGAGCTCCTCAATTGCCACTTCTAAGTCGCTTTTTTGGGCGCGCAACATGTCCAAACGCGTGTTTACCCGGTTCAACAGATGCTGGGTTTGTGTCGCTTGGGTGTTGTCGGCGTCGTAGAGTTCCAAATATTCGGAAATCTCCTTAAGTGAGAAGCCCAAGCGCTTCCCTCTAAGGATCAAAAGAAGCCGTGTGCGGTCGCGCCGGCGAAACACCCGGGTCGTGCCAACACGATCCGGGGTGATGAGGCCTTTTGACTCGTAAAACCGAATGGTTCGCGTTGAGATGTCAAACTCGCCAGCCAGTTCCGCGATGGAAAACAGATCTTGTTTGGTGTCGGCTGGCTTTGCGAGGATCTTATCCATTGTTGTACTCGTCGCGCAGTTCGTTTTTGCTCAATTTGCCGATCAATGTTTTTGGCAACTCGTCTTTGAAGATGATTTCCTTCGGCATTTCGATTTTAGAAATGTATGTTTTTAGGAATTCCATCAGCTCGTCTTCGGTGGCAGTTACGCCGTCTTTGAGCTTTACAAAGGCCACCGGTGCTTCGCCGCGATACTCATCTTTCACGCCGATGACGTTGCATTCATCGACCTTCTCATTTTTGTAAAGCGCATCTTCAATGGCGCGTGGATAGACGTTGAAACCCGAGCAAATGATGAGATCCTTGATGCGGTCGACAATGTAAATGTGACCGTCTTCATCGATATAGCCAACATCGCCGGTACGGAAATAACCATGGGTGAAGGCATTTTCATTTGCTTCAGGATTGTCGAGATAGCCTGGCATGACTTGCGGCCCTTTGGCGACAAGCTCGCCTCGCTCACCTGGCGCAACAAATTTTGTTGGGTCTTCGACGTCAACAAATTGCACGTCGGTACCTGGTAGCGGTTGGCCGATCGAGTTGTCTTTGTTGGGCGCGTAAAGCGGGCAGCAGCACAAAACGGGTGATGTTTCGGTAAGGCCGTACCCTTCCGCGATGCGGCCGCCCGTTGCTTTACCAAAAGCTTCTTTGGTTTCGTTTGGCAATGCCGCGCCGCCAGAAATGCCAATTTTCAGGCTCGAAAGATCGTATTTCGTGCGCTCGGGCGCCGTCGCCAACGCGTGCGAAAGCGTGGGTACGGCTGGGAAAATATTGGGCTTTGTCCGGTCAATGAGTTCAAGCAGTTGCTTTTTCTCATAGCGTGGCAACATCACAACTTTCAGGCCGTTGGTCAGCGGCGTGTTCATACAAACTGTCATCGCAAAGATGTGGAAGAATGGCAGCACCGCCACCAAGCTGTTTGGTGGGCGGAACAAATCAATGCCCCACAAATCAATTTGCGAAAGGTTGGCGGCAATGTTGCCATGGGTCAAAACAGCCGCTTTTGGCAAGCCGGTTGTTCCACCTGTGAATTGCAATACCGCAGGGTCGTCAGGCGTGATGTCAACTGGCGTTGGCGTGCCGTTGGCGGCGACAAAATCTTCGTAGTTTGAGATTTTGCCCGCAATTGAAGAGCTTTGAGGCTTTGAAAGGTCGCGGCCTTTGAAGATCTTAAACAGAAATTTTTTGAGACCGGGCAGTGCATTTGGGAAGTGCGCAACAATTGCGCCCTCGGCCAAACCTTCATTGATTAGCGCTTCGGCTTTAGAAAATGTCAGCTCCAAATCGGTGGTGACGATAAATCGTGCGTCTGAGTTCTTCAAAATATGGCTCAACTCAACCACGGTATAGAGCGGGTTACAGTTGACCACGGTCGCGCCGATTTTCAGCGCAGCATAATAAGCGGCTGGGAAGAACGGGCAGTTCGGCATCAGTAAAGCAATGCGATCGCCTTTCTTTACGCCTAGAGTTTGCTGCATCGCTGCAGCAAGCGCATCGATGTGCTGGCCTAATTCGCCGAAAGTGGTTTCACCACCCAAAAAATCGAGCGCAACTTTGTCGCTGTTTTCTTTGATTGCGCGGTCAATGCGAACCGGAACCGGCGTTAAATCAATCTCGGCATGATAGTCGATGCCTTCAGGGTAATTATTGATCCAAGGCTGATAAGGTTGGTGATTTTTGCTGTCTTTGGCCATGAACTCTCCTCCCACATATTCATATAAGTATTACATCTATTGACGTTAACGTCAATTAAGCGACGTATATGTGGAAAACTTGTACGTTATGCTGCGGCATAAGGCGTAAATTATTCGAAAGATTAAGAAAAAACGTAACTTGCCGATATGGTCACTAGATTGACGTAAGCGTATATCTGTGGCATTATGAAAATGTCCGTGCCCAAATTGCGTTTTGCAGTGGGTGTGATTGATTGTTCTTCGGGAGGAACTCATGACGTTATTTCTCATCATTGCTGCGCTCGTATTGGTTGCTGCGCTTGCCATTATCGAAGTGCCGCTGATGCTTTGGGCATTAGCTGCATTGGTTTATGTGGTGGTCGCGCAATTGCTGGTTTTGGGTGGCGTTGCCTTTTCAGGGCTGGCGCTGTTGGCGTATGTGCCTGCCGTCATTATGGCCGTTCTTGCCATCCCAGCGATCCGTCGCGCGGTGTTAACAGCGCCGATTTACGGCGCAGTGAAAAAGATCCTCCCAAAAGTGTCCTCAACTGAACAAGAGGCGCTGGACGCTGGCACTGTTGGTTGGGATGCTGAGTTGTTCTCTGGTCGCCCAAATTGGGATGAACTGCGCAACATTCGCAAAATTTCACTCACCGCGGAAGAGCAGGCTTTTTTGGATGGACCGGTGGAAGAAGTTTGTAGCATGATCGATGATTGGGACGTGCGTCACAATCGTTCGGATATGCCAAAAGAAATTTGGGACTTCCTGAAAGAAAATAAATTTATGGGCATGCTCATTTCTAAAGAGCATGGAGGTTTGGGTTTTTCCGCTCAGGCGCAATCCATAATCGTTTCAAAAGTTGCTTGTCGTTCAATTGCCGCCGGCATTTCCGTCATGGTGCCCAACTCTTTGGGGCCGGGCGAGTTGATCGAGAAATATGGCACCGACGAGCAAAAAGATAAATATCTTGAGCGTCTCGCCACAGGCAAAGAAGTGCCTTGTTTCGCGCTCACCGGCCCGCATGCGGGTTCAGACGCTGCAGGCATGCGCGATGTGGGTGTCGTTTGCTATGGCGAGCACGACGGCAAAGAAGTTTTGGGCGTCAAGCTGAACTGGGACAAGCGTTACATTACGCTTGGGCCGGTGGCGACGCTTTTGGGCATGGCGTTCCACTTGCACGATCCTGAAAATCTTTTGGGTAAAGGCAAAGAAGTGGGCATCACTTTGGCGCTTATTCCAACTGATCATAAAGGCGTTAATATTGGTCGCCGTCACTTCCCGGCGCGTTCGGCCTTCATGAATGGCCCGAACAGCGGCAAGGACGTTTTTATTCCGCTTGATTGGATTATTGGTGGCACTGATTATTGTGGCCAAGGCTGGCGCATGTTGATGGAGTGTCTATCAACTGGTCGCGCGATTTCGCTTCCGGCCATTGGCACTGTATCGATCAAGCAAGCATTGCGCACAACAAGCGCTTACGCGCGCATTCGTCGTCAGTTCGCGATCCCCGTTGGCATTATGGAAGGTGTTGCGGAACCGATGGCGCGCATCATCAAAGATGCTTACACTTATGAAGGCGCTCGCGCCGCGACGGCTGCGATGGTGGATGAGGGGCAAAAGCCTTCTGTTATCTCCGCGCTTTTGAAATATCGCACAACAGAAGCCATGCGTGATCGTGTGAATGATGCCATGGATATTCACGGTGGTCGTGCAGTTTGTGATGGGCCATCAAACTATTTGTTTGCTGGCTATCAAGCGGTACCGGTGGCGATTACCGTGGAAGGCGCAAACATTTTGACGCGCACATTGATTACATTTGCCCAGGGCGCCTTGCGCGCGCACCCGTTCCTTTATGATGAGATTTCTGCGGCGCAGAATGAAAATCATGCTCAAGGACTAAAGGCTTTTGATAAGGCGTTCGCCGGTCACACCGCATTTATGTTGCGCAATATCGCGGCGTCCTTGTTCCACAATGTCACACTGGGCAAGTTTGCATCATCGCCGACGCAAGGTCCGTTGAAAAAGCATTATCAGCAGTTGCACCGTTACGCGCAGAGTTTTGCGCTTGTGGGTGACTGGGTGGTCGTTGTGCTTGGTGGCGACATTAAGCGCAAGCAGATGCTCTCTGGCCGGATGGCGGACATTTTGTCTGAGCTATATCTGATCTCCACAACGCTGAAGCGCTGGGAAGATGATGGTGAAATTGCTGAAGATTTGCCAATTGTTGATGCCATCGTGGCTGACCGTATTGCAGCAATTGAGGATGGTTTCCAAAAAGTCTTCGCCAATTTCCCAATAGGGTTGATGCGCTTTTTCATGCGCCGATTGGTGTTCCCATTTGGTGCCTATGCGCAGCCATCTCAAGACAAGGCAAACTATCGTTTGGCAAAAGGTTTGCTCAAGCATTCAGCACAGCGCGATCGTTTGACCCGCGATCTGTATGTGAGCTTTGATCCTGAAGACCGAACCGGCGTTCTCGAAGATGCTTTGAAAAAGGTCGAGGAAGCGGAAGAAGCGGAGAAGAAATTCATCCGCGCGATCAAGAAAGGCATCATCACGCGCCGTTTGGACCGCGATACAATTGATGATGCTGTTGAGCAAAACATCATCTCGCACAATGAAGCTGGTCTTTTGCGTGCGGCAGATGAAGCGACTGATCGCGTTATTCGCGTTGATGACTTCAGTTCAGCCGAACTTGCCAAGCAAGGCAAAAACCGGACAAATAACAAGAATGTGGCCGCTGAATAATCGGCAAAAAAGATATTAGATGGGGAGCATAAACGTGGCACAACCCAAAATGCCTAAGATGAAACATTGGCAGTTCGAAGTCGATTTTGAACAAATTGGTTGGTTGACAATCGACACACCAAAATCGCCTGTAAACACCCTTGGCACAGAAGCGATGGCAGAGCTTGAAACTTTATCGCTTCGCTTCGAAGATCTGGCGGCATCAGGCGAACTCGCCGGCGTTGTTACTCTGTCAAACAAGGACAATGGCTTTATCGCTGGCGCTGATGTGCGCGAATTCGATGCGATGAGTGATCCTTCGATCTTGCCAGAAGCGCTGAAAAAGGCGCACGCTATCTTTAACCGGCTTGAGGCTTTGAAAATCCCACTCGTTGCGGGTATTCACGGATTTTGCTTGGGTGGGGGCTTTGAACTGGCTTTGGCGTGTCACTACCGCATCGCGGTAAATGACGACAAAACGCGCGTTGGCTTCCCTGAAGTAAAGCTCGGTATCTTCCCAGGATTTGGTGGCACTGGACGTTCGGTCCGTCAAGCGGGGCCGGTGGATGCGATGACGGCAATGCTCACCGGTCGTTTTTTCCGCGCAGGTGCTGCGAAAAAACTTGGCTTTGTCGACAAGCTGGTGAAACACCGCGACCAGTTGCGCTGGGAAGCACGTAAGGCTGTGATGCAGCGCCGCACGTCAAAACCGGCGGGCTTTAAGAAGCGCGTGATGGCAATGGGCCCGTTGCGCAGTTTTACCGCCAACAAAATGCGCCAGCAGGTGACCAAAAAGGCAAACCCGAAACATTATCCGGCGCCGCACAAGCTCATCGATATTTATGAGAAATATGGCGACGATCCAAAGGCGCTAATCAAATCTGAAATCGAGCACTTCCCGCCTTTGATGGCAACGGACACCGCGCGCAATCTGCGCCGCGTGTTCTTTCTATCAGAAGGTTTGAAATCTCAAGGGGTGCAAAAAGGGCCAAAACCTAGCTTTAGACGTGTCCATGTTGTCGGTGCGGGTGTGATGGGTGGCGATATCGCTGCTTGGTGTGCGTTCCGTGGCATAGAAGTGACGTTGCAGGACCTTGACCTTGACCGGATCAAACCTGCGTTGAAACGTGCGAAGTCACTCTTTAAAAAGCGATTGAAGAAGCCTGAACTTGTGGCAGCAGCTATGGCGCGTTTGACGCCAGATACTGAAGGCAAGGGCGTGCCGCGCGCGGACGTGGTGATTGAAGCGATTGTCGAAAATTTGGAGATTAAGCAAAAGCTATTCTCTTCGATTGAACCGCAACTCAAACCAACGGCCATTTTGGCGACGAACACGTCGTCAATTCCACTTGAAAACATTGCATCAACACTTAAAGACCCATCTCGATTGATCGGCCTTCACTTCTTCAACCCGGTGGCGCAATTGCCGTTGGTTGAAGTGATTGAGCAAAATGGTAATTCAAAAGAAGTTGTGCAAATTGGCGCGAGCTTCTGTACCGCCATCGGTAAAAGCCCAGTTGTTGTGAAAAGCGCACCAGGCTTCCTTGTGAACCGGGTGTTGATGCCTTACATGTTGCAGGCTGTGATGCGGGTGGAAAATGGCGAAAACCGCGTGACTATCGATAAGGCGGCTGTGGCATTTGGTATGCCGATGGGGCCGATTGAGTTGATGGATGTGGTCGGCCTAGATGTTGGTAAATCGGTTGCCGAAGAG
>CAJXLH010000028.1 GCA_913055925.1 uncultured Maritalea sp.
CCGCACATGCCGTAGTTGCCCGCGCCAAACGAGCCACCAACCAAAACGGTGATTTTGGGCACCGACGTTGTTGCCACAGCAGTGACCAGCTTCGCGCCATTTTTGGCGATGCCTTCGTTCTCATATTTGCGGCCGACCATGAAGCCAGTGATGTTTTGCAAAAACACCAGCGGGATTTTCCGCTGCGAGCAGAGCTCGACAAAATGCGCGCCTTTGACGGCGCTTTCTGAGAACAAGACACCATTGTTCGCGATGATGCCCACCGGCATGCCATGAATATGCGCAAAGCCACAGACCAATGTGGTTCCGTATCGCGCTTTGAACTCATCAAAACGAGAGCCATCCACGGTGCGCGCGATTACCTCGCGAATGTCGTAAGGCGTTTTCAAGTCGCCCGGCACAACGCCGATGATTTCGTTGGGATCGTAGAGCGGCTCTTCAACCGATTGCATCAGCAATTGATCGGGTTTCTTACGATTGAGTTTTGAAACTGCTTGCCGCGCTAATTGAAGTGCGTGCTCGTCATTTTCCGCCAAATGATCGGCAACACCTGAAAGGCGGGTGTGCACATCGCCACCGCCCAAATCTTCCGCGGAAACAACCTCGCCCGTTGCCGCCTTCACAAGCGGTGGGCCCGCGAGGAAAATGGTGCCTTGCTCTTTCACGATGATCGTTTCGTCAGACATGGCTGGCACATAAGCGCCGCCTGCCGTGCACGAGCCCATCACCACCGCAATTTGCGGGATGCCGAGCGCAGACATATTGGCTTGATTATAAAAGATCCGCCCAAAGTGATCGCGGTCCGCAAACACTTCATCTTGGTTCGGCAAGTTCGCGCCGCCACTATCCACCAGGTAAACGCAAGGTAGCCTGTTTTCGAGCGCAATTTCTTGCGCACGAAGATGCTTTTTCACCGTCATCGGATAGTAGGTGCCGCCCTTAACGGTCGCGTCGTTGCAAACGACCATCACTTCTTGGCCAGCAACGCGACCGACGCCCGCAATCACACCCGCGCATGGCGCTGCGCCATCATAAAGGCCATGCGCCGCTGTCGCGCCAATTTCTAAAAATGGCGAACCCGGATCGAGCAATTTTGTTACCCGGTCACGCGGCAATAGTTTGCCACGTGATAAGTGACGTTCCCGAGAGCGTTCACCACCACCAGCACGCGCCAAATCCATGGCGCCCTTAATGTCGGCAATTTGACTTTCCAACGCTTTTTTGTTGGCGACAAATTGCTCGGACTTTGTAGAGATTTGTGACTTGATCACCGACATGGTCGCGCGCTCCTTAGCCCTTATTTCGTCTCAGCGAACATTTCGCGACCGATCAACATGCGGCGAATTTCCGAAGTCCCCGCGCCGATTTCATAAAGCTTCGCGTCGCGCAGCAAACGGCCTGTTGGATATTCGTTGATGTAGCCATTGCCGCCCAAGAGCTGGATACCATCAAGAGCGCATTGGGTTGCTTTTTCGGCAGAGTAAAGAATACAGCCAGCAGCGTCCTTACGGGTCGTCTCACCGCGATCACAGGCCTGAGCAACGCTATAAACGTAGGCGCGGCAGGCGTTCATGGTTGT
This sequence comes from uncultured Maritalea sp., assembly GCA_913055925.1. Lineage (GTDB taxonomy): Bacteria > Pseudomonadota > Alphaproteobacteria > Rhizobiales > Devosiaceae > Maritalea. The sequence goes on from CAJXLH010000028.1 coordinate 1,580, forward strand.
GTAAACATCAGCCAGTTTGCCTTGCACCAATTGGAACTCGCCAATGGATTGGCCGAACTGTTTGCGCTCGTGCACATAAGGCACAACCACGTCCAACACGGCATGCATAATGCCGACTGGACCAGCCGCTAAAACGACACGTTCATAGTCGAGACCGGACATCAAAACCCGAACGCCTTTGCCCACTTCGCCAAGCACGTTTTCTTCTGGCACGAAACAGTTCTCAAACACCAATTCGCAAGTGTTTGAGCCCCGCATACCGAGCTTGTCGAGCTTTTGCGCGGTGGAGAAACCGTCAAAGTCTTTTTGAACGATGAAGGCTGTCATGCCTTTAGAACCAGCATCCGGATCGGTTTTGGCGTAAACAACCAAAGTATCCGCGTCTGGTCCGTTGGTGATCCACATCTTGTTGCCGTTCAGCAGATATCCGCCCTGCGCAGCTTCTGCTTTGAGTTGCATGGACACAACGTCTGACCCTGCGCCTGGTTCTGACATGGCCAACGCGCCCACATGCTCGCCGGTGATGAGTTTTGGCAGATATTTTGCTTTTTGCTCTTCATTGCCGTTGCGGAAAATTTGGTTCACGCAAAGGTTGGAGTGCGCGCCATAGGAGAGGCCAACCGACGCCGACGCACGGCTGATTTCTTCAACGATAATGCAATGGGCAAGATAGCCCATATTGGCACCACCATATTCCTCGGAAACGGTAACACCGAGCAAACCAAGTTCACCAAACTCTTTCCAAAGCTCGTTTGGAAATTGGTTGGTTTCGTCAATCTGCGCGGCCATTGGTGCAATGCGATCTTGCGCAAATCGATGCACCATATCGCGCAACGCTTCCAGATCTTCGCCAAGGGCAAAATTCATTCCAGTGGTGAACATTTAGATTTCCTCCGAAAGTTGCGCGCCAACGCTTTGGCACACAAGTTGAGTGTAGATTTCTTCGATTTTGGTTTGGCTCAAACGCCCTTTGGCGCGGTACCAGGTGGTCACACCAGTTAACTGGGCAAGAATGGCCATGGCGGCCACATGCACATCGGCAATGTTGAAGCTGCCGTCGTCCTGTCCACGTTGCAGAATGGCTTTGAGCGCGCGCTCATATTGTTGGCGCAGTTTTTCGACACGTGAGAAATTGTCTGCTTCCAGATTTCGCAGTTCCATATAGGAGATGAAAACCTGATCGGGTCGCTCGACGTGATAGCGAATGTGGAACAAGACGAAGGCTTTCAGCGCATCCACTGCGCTAAGTTTGTCTGTTTCTTCGCCCGTCCATGCCGCCAATAGCGCTTCCATATGTTCGATGAGCAGGCGGGCCAATAGATCTTGCTTGTTCGGGCTGTAATTATAAAGGGCACCGGCTTGAACGCCGACTTCGCGCGCAATCTCGCGCATCGACACGGCGGCATAGCCTTTTTGCGCAAAAAGCTTCAGCGCGACATCGTCGATTTTGCGCGCCGTTTCTTCGCCATTTGAACCTGTTGTTCTTGCCAAAAGCTCTGCCCTCCTCGCGTCCAAATAACTCGATTAAACACATCGAATTAAATGAACGTTCGTTTATTTAACATAAATTGAGTGGAGGCGCAATTCTGGAAGCTTGTTCTTTAGGTGGATACGAGTTGCTGTCCGCGCTCGCGCGGCAAATGCGGGATTGTCAGCTAAGGCGACAACTTTGCAAGCGGCAGCCATGACTTGATCCAAGGTCGGAGATTTACAACCGTTGACTGAGATCAGCGACCATCCGCTCAACAAAAAGCCCGCACCGTTTCCGGCGCGGGCTGAACTATTCAATTCAAGTCTAGTGCTTATTTCGCGCTAGATTCGATGTCCACATATTCAAACACCTGTGTTGGGTCGGACTGTAGCGCCATGATTTGTGGCAGGCCGACACCTGAATCAGATTTTGCCTTGATGGAGATATCGACAGATTTCGCTTCGCCACCGACAAAGCTTGAAACCGCACCGCCAAGATCAACAGCTTGATCCACGCCGCCGAGCAAGCCAACGATCATGCCGTTTGCCATAGCTGACAGTTGAGTTTGGAACGCTTCAACAGGCGCGCCTTGCTCAGCTGCTGCTTGCCCGAGTGCGATATCGAGGAAGCCTTCATTGTCCATCGAAACGTTTAGCTCTGCGATGCCAAGCCCCATTGCGGCCATCATCATCATTTGCGGGTCAGCCGCGAACAATTGCTCAGATGCACCAACAAGGTAGCCAGAGACATCCACAAATCCGAGTTGCTCAGCTTCAATCAAAAGCCTTGCGATCTCGATCGTGCTTGCTGCTTCATCCCAGCTGAGGTCCAACTCGTAACCGGCATTGATGCGCTCGATACCCATATCAAGAAGCTGCTGAACGCCTTCTTCTTTCGAGTTCGCTGGCAAGTCAGCTTGTGCACCTTTGGCAGAAAGGCCGATTTGTGTTGGGATACCGTTCACATAGTTGCCAAGGCTAATATCGAAGCTTTCAAGGCTGGCTTGAACGCGCTCACCACTTGAATCGTCCGGCACGTCAACCGAAACGTCAGATAGTGACAATCCGCCGAATGATGGGATGAACATACGGATGTTTTCTTCCATCCATTTTTCATCCACTTTGGTGATGTCTTCGATCTGGTTGTAGGCTTCCACTGTTGGGTTGAAGTCGATTTCTTTGAACGTAAAGTTGCCAAGGCTCACTTCGCCTGCATCTTTACCCGTAACGCTTACTTTCAGATCATTGACTGAGATTGCAGGGTAAATGCCGTTGCCCATTGCACCCATTGTGGTCTCGCCAAGGGTGAACTTGAACGCATTGCCGTCTTCTTCGCCCGCACATTCAATGCCGTCAAACACAACTGGCTCAGTTTCGAACGAATAAAGTAGGTCCGCATAGAAATCGACAAGCTTGACGACCTGCTCTGGGTTCGGTTCACCGCTTGCTTCGAGTTCACTCGCAAGGGCCATCAACTCAGGGTAAGACACTTTCATCGCACGCGCGCTATAGGCACCAGCGCGGTATTTGCCAATGTCACAGGCGACCGGACCAATGTTCATTTTGCCGCCGGCAACCACATAGTCTTGATAGACCTGCACCATCTCATCGCTACGCGGCGTGATGAGACCATAGGCGTTTAGCATGGCGCCAAGATTGAATTGCGTGATGGTTGATTGACCAAATTCCATTGTAAACGGAACATCCAGATCTGCTGCTTTGTTTGGCGGCATAGAACCTGTCATAGATTCCATTGACGCGGTTTGCGCAACGCCGTTTTCGACATTCGACAACGAGATATTTTTGAACACAAACTCATTATCCGTCGCGGTGCCATTTACATCCACGGAGAAGACCAATTTGATTTCAGGGATGAAGATTGATTGCGCGGTGAGATTGGCCAGCGAATTTGCGTTCTCTTTGAGTTCGCCAGAGATCACACGACGAATGGTGTCTGCGTCAACGTTTGAACCAACGGCATCAATTGTGCCAACTTCAAGCTTGTAGCTCACTTCATGCGAAGAAATTGTCGCCGATTCTGAAGTGGGTGCTGAAGTGCTGTCTTGCGCATAGGCAGTGGACGATGCGAACGCACAGGCTGCAACACCTGCGAGCAACACACTTTTAAATTGATTAGATTTGTTGTGATTTGTCTTATGCATGATTTAGCTTTCCAAGTAATTTCTCGCACCCTTAGGGCGACTTCGTTGCGAATTTATTGTTCCCTGCGACCTAACAACTTAGTGTGACAATGCTTCAACACAGCCCGCGCCTCACACAGACATGCAATATGTGGCGATGTGATGATCAAAGTCAATTTACCCTCAAAGACGCGATGTTGATGCGTCGCACTCATGAAACACTGTTACGGTGTACTATATAGGTAACACAGTGAATGTTTCAAGGGGCAAGATAAAAAAACAGCCGCATCAATTGTGCGGCTGTCAAAAGTTTGGCTTTTAAGGGGCCAGGCTAGGGTCGAAACCCTACACGCCGATGGCTCGGCGATCTTCTATCACTTTACCATCGTTTGGCAGTGAGTTTGGAGGAACTATTTTAATCTCGGCACGCAAGCGGCATTCGGCGCGAATGGCCTCTGCAATTTCATTCGTTTGCGCTTCATCATTGCTCGGCAATTCACAAACAAAGGTCATTTGGTCCTTGCCTTCAATCTCGCTCACCTCGAGCCGCGCACGACCCATATCCGGGAATGACTTCACCACGCGCGCAACTTGCGCTGGGTGCACAAACATGCCGCGCACCTTGGTGGTTTGATCAGCTCGACCGAGCCAGCCTTTAAGTCTAGCGTTGGTGCGGCCACACGAAGATTGTCCCGGCATGATTGCCGACAAGTCACCCGTCGCAAATCGAATGAGCGGGTAGTTGGGGTCGAATGTGGTCACGACCACCTCGCCGACTTCACCGGGACCAACCGGATCACCTGTACCGGGGCGGACAATTTCGGCCAAGCAGTTCTCGGCGATGACCATGCCGTTCTCCGCTTCGGCGGTTTCGAACGCAATCAGACCAAGTTCAGCCGTGCCATAGCATTGCTTTATGTTGATGCCTTCGTTCGCATACCATTCGCGCAACACCGGGAATAAGGGACCACCGGACACTAAGGCGTTTTTCACAGAGCGAATGTCAGCGCCGATGCCTTTCGCTTTTTCCAAAATGGTTTGCAAGAAATCTGGTGTGCCCACATAGCCCGAAATAGAGAAATGGTTGAACGCTTGCACAAGCGTTTCGGTGTTCCCCACACCTGCTGGAAATGTCACGCAGCCAAGATTTGATGCTGCTTCGTCGAACATAAAACCAGCGGGCGTGAGGTGATAGCTAAAGCAGTTCGCAATCACATCGCCGCGCCGCATCCCGGCAGCAAAAAGCGCCGCACTCATGCGCCAAGGGTCAGTGCCGCCGGGTTGCGGCTCTACGATGGGTCCGGGAGAATAAAAGACCCGTCGAACATCGTTATTTTTTGGAGCGAGACCACCATATAGCGGGTCATCTGCCTGTAGGTGAACAAGATCAGATTTGGATACGACCGGCAGCTTTGCCAGCGCATCGCGGTCAACAATTTCACATGGGTTGATATCGCCAAGTTTTTCGGCCCAAAAGCGCGTGTTTTCTTTTGCGTGCTTGAGCTGTGCACCAAGCGCCACAAAAAGCGAGCTTTCGCGGTCAGCGTCACTGCGCGCTTCAAGATCAGAAAACAATATGTTGGTTTTGTCTGTGTCCATTATTGCACCGCCCAATTACAACCAACGCTTCCGGCGCTTGTAACTCTTAATGTCTTTGAACGAGCGCCGCTCACCGCCGCCGCCAAGGTAAAATTCTTTAACGTCTTCGTTTTCCATGAGTTCTTTGGCGGTGCCATCAAGAACGATCTTGCCGTTCTCCATGATGTAACCATCATCAGCCACATGCAGCGCCATGTTGGCGTTTTGCTCCACCAGCAAAATGGAAATCCCAAGCTCTTTATTGAGCCGTCTGATGATCCCAAACACCTCTTTCACCAAAAGGGGCGAAAGACCCATGGATGGTTCATCCATCAAAATCAGATTTGGCTTCGCCATCAGCGCACGTCCAATCGCGAGCATCTGCTGTTCGCCGCCAGAAAGATAACCGGCGAGCCCTGTGCGCTCTTTCAAGCGCGGGAAATATTTAAAGACTTGTTCGATTTCAGCATCGATATCAGCGCCAGGGCGCGAATAAGCACCAAGTCGCAGATTTTCAATGACGGTCATGTCCTGCAAAATGCCGCGACCCTCCATCACCAAAAACACGCCTTTGCGCACCAGCGCTTCTGGACCGATTTCGGTAACGTCTTCATCCTCATATTGGATGGTGCCGCGTGTGACTTCACCGTCCTCGGTTGCGAGCAAGTTTGTGATGGCTTTAAGCGTTGTCGACTTGCCCGCCCCGTTGGTCCCAAGCAGCGCGGTGATTTTTCCCCGCGCAACTTTTAGGTTGAGACCGCGCAAGACTAGGATCACCTCGTTAAACACGACCTCAATATTGTTGACGGAAAGGATGGTGTCTGTCGCCAATCCATTCCCGGTTGCGGCAATATTCGGTTTCATCGCACTCGTCCTTTCCGTCATTTTCTCTTAAAGACCCAACCAGTCGTCGCGACGTGGCAGTGTTGTTTCTGAGATACGTTCAATCGCAACGTCACCGTTCGCAAATGAACCTTGGTTGATCGCCACGGTCATCAAACCGCGGTGGTCTTTGTCTGTCCAAGTTGATGGCAAGCAAACGCCTTCAAGACCTTCTGGCACCCAGTTTTCACGGGCATACATGCCTTTTTTGATGTTCTCGCCAGTGATGCCGCCATTGGCTTTCGCCCATTTCATGGCTTCCATCATGTAGTAGGCTGAACAAATGCCACGGATGTAGTGGTGTGTTGGCTTTTCGCCGCCAGCACCTTCGCCAGCTGCCGCGATTTTCTCAACCAACGCCATGCCTGGCACGTCTTGGCCATAGAATGGAGTTGACGATGGGAAGATCAAGTTTTCAGCTTGTGAGGCTTTGATGGTGAGATAGTCGCCTGCCCACACATTGCCCATATAGTTTGCTGAAACGCCAACCGTGCCGCATGACTTCAGAAGTGAAACCACTGAGCCACCTAGGTTGCCCAAGAACACATATTGCGCACCACTTTCTTTAATGGTGAGGCACTGTGCCTTGAAGTCACCCGGCGCCATCGGCACTACAACAGGATCAGCAACAGTCAAACCAAGCTCAGTTGCATATTGCGCGCAAGCTTCTTTTGGTGCGTTTGGATAAGGGTGGTTGTCGCCAGTGTGCAAGAAGATCGGGTTCTCAATGCCCTTTTCCTTTGCATCTGTTGCAGCCCACTGCGCCAATGCACGACAAGTGTCTGAGTAAGACGGACCATAGAAGAAGTTATATGGAGCTGGCTTCTTCGTCGCTGGGTTTGTGCCTTGCGGGTCAGTTAGGTGCGCAGAATAAGATGCGGAGTAAACCGGGATCTTATCCTTTGCGACAAATGAGATCAGCGCTTCAGTATCCGCTGTTCCCCACCCTTGCATGGCGACCATGCCGTTGGATGACCACGCTTTATAGGCAGCCAATGCTTCAGGCACTTTATAGGCATAATCAACCTGCGTAAGCTTGATTTGCGTGCCATCAATGCCGCCATTTGCGTTCACATAGTTGATCGCATCAGAAACACCTGGACCATATGCTTTTCCCACAAAAGCAGTTGGGCCAGTGTAATCCACCAAGTGGCCAACAAAAACGCTGTCTTGTGCCATCGCGGCTGAACCGGCGAGCATAGACGTCGCCAATGCGGCCAATGTCATTTTCTTAAAGTTCACGTTATTTCTCCTCGTTTTTTCTCGGCATATTTGTTTTTCATCACACCTCTTCATCGCCGAAATTGGGTGCTTTTAATCTCGTTTATCTTGAGAATGGGAAGAGCTTCCAGCTGGCGCGGATTTGCTGCCAACGGTGCACAAGCCCCTCGGGTTCAAAGATTAGGAACAGGATGATGGCAGCGCCGATCGACATCTGCTTCACATATGCCTTGCCGCTCTCCATCGCTGGGAAAACAAGCGCCATCACAGAAGTGATGCTTTCCATGGCTTGTGGCAGCAGCAAGATGAATGCCGCGCCGAGAATGGAGCCATAAACGGAGCCCAATCCACCAATGATGATCATTGCAAGGAACTGGATCGACAAGAGGATCGTAAAGCCTTCTACCGACACATATTCGAGATAGTGGCCAAACAAGGCGCCAGCCAAACCAGCAAAGAATGATGAGATACCGAATGAAAGAACTCGATATTTTGTGAGGTTCACGCCCATCACTTCTGCGCTGAGATAGTGATCACGCACCGCAACCAAAGCCCGTCCATCACGAGAGCGCAGCAGGTTGGTCACACCGAACACGCTAACGACCACCCAAAATAGGACCAGATAAAAATATTTAAGGTCGGTATCGAGTACATAGCCAAAGATATCTGGACGATCCGCCAACGCGCCGTAAACACCACCTGAGAACCAGTCGGCCCGCGCAAAGAAGTCTTGTAAGATAAATTGTGACGCTAGCGTCGCAATCGCAAGGTACAGCCCTTTGATCCGCGCGGCCGGAATACCAAAGATCATCCCCACAGCCGTGGTCATCAATGCCGCCGCTGGCATCGAGACAAGCGTTGGCACATTGAAGCTTGTGGCGAGCCAAGCGCTTGCAAAAGCGCCAAAGCCAAAGAACGCGCCGTGACCCAATGAAATCTGCCCGGTAGTGCCTACAAGAATGTTGAGACCAATAGCGCCAATGGCGTAAATGCCAATCAGGATGAGTTGGGTCAGCCAATAGGTACCAACAAACGGTGCGGCCACGATAAGCGCGAGAACAATGAAGATTGCGGCGCGTGCCTCGAAGTGCGTTTTAAATAGGCGATTGTCATCGATATAGGATGTTCGGAAGTCACCCGCCGGTCTTGGATTAGGTACGTGTCCCACAATCAGATCCTTTCAATGTCTTTGGTGCCAAATAGGCCGTAAGGTTTGATCATGAGAATGATGATCAACACGTAGAATGGGGCAATCGTGTAGAGGTTGCCGATCTTGAGCCATTGGCCGTCGACATATTCCGCCATGTTTTCCAAAACGCCGATGATGATGCCGCCAACAACTGCGCCAACAATGGAATCAAGGCCACCCAAAATCACCGCTGGGAACACCTTGATGCCCACGAATGCCAGTGAGTTAGAAACCGAATTCACAATGCCAATCACGATACCTGCGACACCAGAAACAACCGCTGAGATGGCCCATGCCATAGCAAAAGTTTGCTTTACCGAAATGCCCAAGCTCTGCGCGATTTGCTGGTCAAAAGCTGTGGCGCGCATGGCCAAGCCGTGGCGGGTAAATCTGAAGAACCAGAAGAAAACACCCATAATGATGATCGAGAGAACAAGCGACAGCAAATAGGCCACTTCAACGTTCAAACCGCCGATCGAAACAATGTCCGAGGTGCCAAAAACATCAGGGAAACGTTTCGCATCATTGCCGAAAATCCAGTTCATCAATGATTGCATGAAGATCGACAGGCCGATGGTGACCATGATCACCGAAATGATGGGCTCTCCGATCAAGGGCCTTAATATCACCGTTTGCACAATGATGCCGAAGGCGGCCATGAACACCAGCGTGAAGATAAACGCTAAGAAGAAGGGCAGTTGCATATTGGTGACGAGCGCAAGGCAAACCCAAGCGCCGAGAACCAAAAACTCACCCTGTGCGAAGTTCACCACTTGGGTTGATTTGTAGATCAACACAAAACACATGGCGACAACGCCGTAGAGCATGCCAACGATCAAGCCGTTGACCAGCAATTGGAATAAGAGGTCCCACTTCATGATGCTTTGCTCCGTGTTTGATTGTCGCTCGTGTCGAGCATCTCAACCTTCAGTGAGGTTTTGATGCGCTGCTTGGTGCCGTCCTGGAATGAGATCACGGTGTCGATGTCCACATGATCATCGTCGCCATATAGTTTTTGAATAATGTCGTCATACTTCTCAGCGATGACGCCACGGCGGACTTTCTTTGTGCGTGTGAGTTCGCCATCATCAGCATCAAGCTCTTTGTAGAGCAGCACGAATTTCTTGATCCGCTGCGCTTCCGGTAGGTGCTGGTTGACCTCTTCAACTTCGCTCTTCAAAAGATCGTAAATCTCTGGGCGCGATGACAAGTCGGTGTAGGTTGTAAAGGCAATGCGGCGCTGTTCCGCCCATTTCGAAACGATTGGGTAGCGGATACAAATCATTGCCGTGAGGTAAGGCTGATCCTTACCCAAGATCACAGCCTCAGCCACGAAAGTTGAGAACTTTAGTTTGTTCTCAATGAACTGTGGTGAGAAGCGAACACCCCTGCTCGTTTCGGACAAATCCTTAATCCGATCCACAACAACCAAGTGATCCTTGTCATCCAAATAGCCAGCGTCGCCAGTGAGGAAATTACCCTTCTCATCAAACGCTTCGTCGGTGTCTTTGGTGTTCTTGTAATAACCTGTCATCAGGTTTGGGTGATTGACGATGATCTCGCCCATACCTTCTTCATCAGTATTGCGGATCGAAATCACACAATCATTCATCGGGAAGCCAACCGTGTCGTGGTCGATGTCATCCCATTTGTGAATGGTGTAAGCGCCCAAACCTTCGGTCTGTCCATAAAGCTGTTTGAGCGGCACGCCCATAGCTTGGAAGAACTTAAACGTATCTGGGCCCATCGCAGCACCGCCAGTTGCTGCTGATTTCAACCGTGAAAAGCCCAACCGGTCACGGAGTGCTTTAAAGAGTAAGAGCTCTGCCGCCGACGAGCGACCGCCGATTTCAACTGCCTCAAGCCCCTGCTTCACGCCCCAATCGAAAATCACCTGCTTCCATTTGGAGCTTTCCATCATCCGAGCACGAATGTCGGCAGCCACAACTTCCCAAACCCTTGGTGAGAGAAGCACAAAGTGCGGCCCAATTTCCCGAAGGTCCGACATTGCTGTCTCTTGCTCTTCAGGGAAGTTGACGATCATGCGCGCAACCAGGTTCCACGCTACGGAGTACATTTGCTCCATCACCCACGAAAGCGGCAAGACAGCCAGATATTCGTCGCCAGGCTCCATTGGATCGGCACGAAGGTAATTCACCGCATGTCCCAAAAACGCAGAGTGTTTCCACATGGCCAATTTGGGGTTCGACGTGGTGCCAGATGTTGTACAAAGCACCGCAACATCGTCCGCGTTGGTAGCCGCGACCAAATCTTCATAGCGGGTCCGAGAACGAGCATGCTCGCCGGCACCAATCGCTTCAAAATCTTCCAGATAAATCAAACGCGGATCGTCATATTTCTTCATGCCGCGCGGATCGTGATAGACGATTTTTTCAATTGACGGGATCTCATCGCCAAGTGCGAGGAACTTATCCACCTGCTCTTCGTCTTCCGCAATAACCACTTTTGGTTCCGCGTAATTAACGAGATATTTGATCTCATCTTCCAACGCATCACGGTAAATGCCCATGCTCATGGCCTTCACCGTGTGCGCCGCAATTTCGCCCCACACCCATTCAGGTCGGTTGTCACCAATCAGCGCCACCACATCACCTTCGCCAACGCCCATGGCGTCCAAAGCGAGCGAGATGTTGCGCACATGGCGATTGAATTTGCCCCAAGTAATTTCGTTCCAAATGCCGAAATCTTTTTCGCGCTGCGCCACATCTTTTGGATGGTTCTGCGCGTTCGCAAGGAGCATTTTTGGCAGCGTGTCATTTGTCGAAACGGCTGCAGCATGTGCCTCGCCACCCGCCCAACTGATCGCAGAGCCGTTTACTTCATATTGCTTTGCCATGGTTACACCGCCTCCTCATCAAGTGAGAAGTCGTCAACGCCCAGATAGGCGGTTTTGACCTGCTCATCTTCAATCACGGCTTCTGGCAAGCCCTCAGCAATTTTTTGACCGAAATCGAGCACGGCAACGCGATGTGAGATGTCCACGACAACACCCATATCGTGCTCAATCATCACGACGGTGATGCCATATTGCTCGTTCAATTCAATGATGTAGCGGGCCATGTCCTCTTTTTCTTCCAGGTTCATGCCGGCCATCGGCTCATCGAGCAAAATCAGTTTTGGTTTGATCGCGATTGCGCGTGCAAGTTCAACACGCTTGCGCAAACCGTAAGAAAGCGAACCCGCTGGCTCGTTACGCACATGTTGAATTTCAAGAAAATCAATAATGTCTTCAATCTCTGCGCGCGCTCTGGCTTCTTCCTTCTGCGCGCCGCCGATCCAGTAGAACATGCCGGTGACGAAATTGTTCTTCAAAAGGTGGTGTTGGCCAACCAGAATATTGTCGATCACCGACATATGGCCAAACAAGGCCAAGTTTTGGAATGTCCGGCCAATGCCAATTGCGGCGCGGTCATTGATGGAGCGCGCAAGAAGATTTTGGCCATCATAAGTGATACGCCCTTCTTGCGGCTTATAGCGTCCGGAGATGCAATTGAGCATCGACGTTTTGCCAGCCCCGTTCGGGCCGATCAATGAGAAAATCTCGTTTTCATTGACGTGAAATGAAACATCAGTCAGCGCCTTAACGCCACCAAAGCGCAAGGTCACATTTTCAACGTCCAACATCTTGGTTGGTTCGGTCAATTTTTTTCCTCCCCGGGCGCATCTTCATTTTGAACTTGACCCATTTGACGATTTAAGTTTCGTCTAGGCAGGTGCGATGCGCAACGTCTGTTTTTGGTTTTAAGCAAATCTTCTTGCGAGAATTTGCCTGAAATGTACGCAATTGTGACAAGCGCATTGAGGGAGGAAAAATTGTCGGAGCCTGAAGCGCTATCAAGCGCACAAGCTATTGAATTACTTGTTCAAATCGAAGCCGGTCTTGATAATATCGATCAAGGCATAACGGTGTTCGATCAGAACTTGCGCTTGGTATTTGCCAACAAACGTTTGGGCGAATTGCTGGACGTTCCACCGCGACTTTTGTCTCGCGGCACACGCTTTGAAGAGCTTATTCGATACAATTCCGAGCATGGTGAATATGGTCCGGGCGACGTGGAAGCCCAAGTTGCTGAGCGCGTACGCGTCGCGCGCGAATTTCGCGCTCACACCGTCGAACGGGTGCGGCCAAATGGACGTGTTATTCGCGTAAGTGGCGGCCCACTGCCTATGGGCGGCTTTGCGACGATTTACACCGACATCACCAAACAACGCCGATATGAAATTGAACTTCAACGCCGTATTGAAGAGCAAACCCGCGATCTTCGTCGCTCCGAAGAACGGCTACGACTTATCGCAAACGAAGTGCCTGCCGGCATCGCTTATCTCGATCAAAATGAGGTGTTTCAATTCGTCAATCGGCGCTTTGCGCAGAGCTATGGCCTAAGCGTTGGTGAAGTGCTCGGCAAACGCACCAATGAGATATTGGCGGCGAAGATGCACGAGGTTTCTGCGCCCTATTTTGCGCGCGCGAAGCTTGGCGAAGCAGCGGAATTTGATCTTGAATTTGACCATATTGATGGGCGCGAATTATCTTTGCGCACATTTTTGCGCCCCGATTTGCGAGCCGACCGTTCCGTGCGCGGGTTTTATGTTCTGTCCATCAATATGACCAAACAACGGGCCGCCGCGCAGGCGATTTCGCAAGCGCAAAAAATGGAAGCGATTGGTCGGCTTTCATCGGGTATCGCGCACGACTTTAACAATCTTCTCACGATCATTTTGGGCAATCTGCGCCCGCTCGCTGATCGAATTGAAGATGATGATCTACAGCGCGAGATGGTGCAGCCTTCCTTGCGCGCGGCGCGGCGCGGCGCAGAGCTCACCCAGCAACTCCTTACCGTTGCGCGGCGCCAGCCGCTTGATGCGCGAATTGTTGATCTGCGAGACGTCTTTGCAGATGTTCGCGAACTTTTTGAACCCGCCTTACCTGCAAACATTCAGTTTGAGATGACGGTCGCCGACGATGAACTGTTTGCCCAAGTTGATCCAGGACAGTTGGAAAATGCGCTTTTGAATTTGTGCCTAAACGCAAAGGCAGCGATTGACGAAGCGCCGCAGGTGCGCAACGGCCAAATCAATCTGATGATGCGCAAAGTGAGCTTAGACCGCTTACAATCTGAGCGTTTTGGTCTGCCCTCTGGCGACTTCATCGAAATTTCTTGCGAAGACAATGGTTCAGGCATGAGTGCCGCCGTGCAAAAACAGATTTTTGATCCGTTCTTCTCCACCCGAGATGAAACTGGTGGCACTGGGCTGGGGCTCGCAATGGCACAAGGGTTTGTCGAGGTGTCGAAAGGAAACATCTCGGTACAAAGCGCCCAGGGTAAGGGCAGCGTCTTCACCATCCTTATTCCCGCACAATCTAAAACAA
>CAJXLH010000029.1 GCA_913055925.1 uncultured Maritalea sp.
CCGCCGCCATTACAAAGCGCAACGACCTCATCGCCAACTTTGAAATTGGTGACGTTGCGGCCCACTTGTTCAATCGTGCCTGCAACTTCTAGGCCGGGCAGCGGGGAAGCGTCTTTTGGCGGTGGGTAAGCGCCCATGCGCTGCAATATGTCCGGTCGGTTGATGCCAGCTGCGTGCACTTTGATGACCACATCGCCTTCGTAGGCATAGGGCATATCGGTTTCAATTTCAGTGAGAACTTCCGGCCCGCCGGGGCGGTCAATCGCGATGGCCTGCATTTTTTCGTCAGTCATAAATCTTTAAACTCACTTTTGCGCGTTGCGCATCTTGCTCAAATTGTGATTCTGCGCCCATTATCTAGGGGGAAGCAATTAACTGGCAACAGCGTGATGAACGACGAAGACGATTTTCGCAAAAACACCCATCATGAAGTTGGTGAGCCGCTTGATTCTATCTCGGTGGAAGAGTTGGAAGCGCGCATCAAACTGCTTGAGTTGGAAGTTGATCGACTAAAGAACGAGATCAAAACAAAGCAATCTAGCCTTGCGGCGGCAGATGCGGTGTTTAAAATTTGAATTTAAAGTAGTAACTTTACTTCACTGATTTGGCCCAAAATGATTTGCGAATGCGGCGCGACATGTTTGGGCAAGTTAAGGGGTAAGAGGCCATTAAACCTACAAGTCATCAAACTGGAATGCCACTCGAGGGTATGTCCCCTGAAGAACTTGAACAACGGCTTGTGCTTTTGTTCAACGAGATGCAGCGCATTCGTGCCACACTAGACGCGGTTAGCCCTACGCAATCTAAAGCACAGCAAGCAACTGACAAGAAGCTCGAGATTTTCAAATCGGCTTTTCCGCGTCTCAACAATCCAGAAAATAGCTAATAACACTAATCACTGGCGTCTACTGTTGTGCTCAACAAGTTGCCAATGAAGAGGGTTAAAATTCTGACGGTTAAAAAAATCCCTCTGGTTAAGCTTGCATTAAAACTTTTGCGTTAAGTTTTCTTTATCCAACATTCTTGTTGGGTCTGACAGAGCGGTTTTCACTCTCTGTTCGACGCCTCCCTGTTAACTTTCGAGAGCCGTTTTTGCGGCTCTTTTTTTCTGCCTTATTTTCGTGATTTGGGTTTGTTAAGCGTTTGGGTATAGAATCGCGCGCAAATCATGAACAGCTGATTTGTTAAGACCGGCCAACAAAGGTAGGAAACGCTTTGACCCTCAACGACAGAACCCAAAATGCACGTTCAATCGGGCCATTTATTGTCGCGGGTGGCGGGTTTGATAGCCTTTATCGCGATGGTATGAAGTTGGTGGAAGATGCCGCGGCTTATCTTGATAGCGATGGGCGTGCTGAAAGCAAAGCGCTGGATCGTGACACATCGCTCTTATATGCGTCGCAGTCTATGCACCTCACCACAAGGTTGATGCAGCTCGCCAGTTGGCTTTTGCTGCAACGCGCTGTGAAAGAGGGTGAGCTTACGCTTGATCAGGCCTTGTCGGAGGACCGTCGGGTCGAACTCAGCACTGAGATGGCGGATAAGTCTAATCCCGTTTGGGCGAACTTGCCGCAACAGCTGCGCGATTTGGTTGATAAGGCAGATTCGATCAATAAACGCATTCAAGCGCTCGATAAAATGGGCAGCGAAGGTGAGATGCCGCAGGAAGAAGCGGCCAATCCGGTGAACGCGCATTTGGCAAAATTGCGCAACGCATTCGGCGGCTCACAAGCAGAATAATCCCAATAAAAAACCCGGCGCTAAGGCCGGGTTCTTTATATCGATGATAAAGGGATAAGGGCTTAGCCCAAGATGCCTTTATACTTGTCTTTAAAGCGAGAAACACGGCCGCCACGGTCCATCAACTGGCCAGAACCACCTGTCCAAGCAGGGTGTGTTTTTGGGTCGATGTCGAGCTGCAATGTGTCGCCTTCAGAACCCCATGTAGAACGGGTCTGATATTCTGTGCCGTCAGTCATTACCACTTTGATCATGTGGTAGTCTGGATGAATGTCTTTTTTCATCGTTCGTGCCTTCAAATTCTTCAATACGAGGACAGTTACAAAAAAGCCACGAAAAACCGGCTTGTTGCCCACCTCATGGAAAACAGTTGGGCGGGTTCTACCCGATCTTTTTCAAAAGGGCAAGTGGGAAGCTGCGGCGATCCAGCGAAAAACCACGGTTACGTTGTATGACGCCTATTGAGTTTGGTGTGCTTGATACCTATTTTAGCGCGACAGTTCGCTCAAAAGGATGACGCATGTCCGATATTTCCAATCAAGATGGTCCGCACAAAGCCAAGTCCCAAGACAAAAGGGAGCGGCTGGATCGGGTTATTTTGACCTCGGACCGCGAGAAGGGTACTGCGTCCAACGAGCCCCTTAAGGCATTGCTGCCGTTCGTGCTCAAATATCCTTATCGGTTGGGATTTACCGCGCTCTTTTTGCTCGTGGCGGCATTTGCGGCGCTCGCCATTCCGTTTTTTGCGGGCAACATTATTGACGAAGGATTTGTCACCCAAAACCTGGATGTGGTGAATTCCTATTCACTCGGCATCATTGCGATTGCTGGCGTGTTGGCTGTGGCGTCGGCCGCGCGCTTCTATTTCA
Source organism: uncultured Maritalea sp. (assembly GCA_913055925.1). Taxonomy (GTDB): domain Bacteria; phylum Pseudomonadota; class Alphaproteobacteria; order Rhizobiales; family Devosiaceae; genus Maritalea. The sequence goes on from CAJXLH010000029.1 coordinate 2,610, forward strand.
TTTCGGTGCTTGGGATGCGTGTCATTACCGATATTCGGCGCGCCGTCTTTGATCATTTGATGAATATGGATGTGGTGTTTTTTGACACCAACCGCACGGGCGAATTGATTTCACGGATCACCTCCGATGTGTCCATTGTGCGCGGTGCGCTCGATAGCTCGCTGCCGGTGGTGCTGCGATCTGGCGTGATGTTGGCGGGCGCTGTGATTATGATGTTTGTGACATCGTTTTATCTCGCTGCCGCCGTGGTGATCATTATCCCGATTTTGGTGTTCCCTGTGGTGTGGCTCGGCAAATATATCCGTGGGCTATCACGTAAACAGCAGGACCAAATCGCTGATCTTGCAGCTCTTGCAACAGAGACTTTTGGTGCCATCAAAACCATCAAAGCTTTCACCCGCGAAAGCCAGCGCAACGCAGAATATGGCGAACATGCAGAGGCCAGCTATCAAGCTGAATCGTCTCGTTTGTTGGTGCGCGCAGGCATGATCGCTTTTGTGATTTTCCTAACGGCCACGGGCATTGTTGGCCTCATTTGGCTCGGCACGCAGCTTGTGTCGAACGGGCAGATTACAGTTGGCGAACTTAGCAGTTTCTTGATTTACGCGATGATGGCTACCGGCACACTCACGGGTATTTCTGAAATTCTGGGCACCTTGCAAACCGTAGCTGGCGCAACTGAGCGGATCACCGAGATATTGGGCACAAAGCCAAGCATTGATGCGGCAGAAAACCCAATCACCTTGCCAACGCCAAGCCCGGCAACTGTCTCATTTGATGATGTGCAGTTCCAATATCTCACGCGCGATGATGGCAGTGTATTGAACGGGCTCACGCTTGATGTGAAATCAGGCGAAACGGTCGCACTGGTCGGCCCTTCTGGTGCCGGTAAGTCGACGGTCTTTTCATTGTTGCAGCGTTTCTATGACGTCACAGGCGGCTCGATCCGCGTCGATGGCGTTGATGTGCGCGAGGCAGATTTCACCGATTTGCGGAAACGCTTTGCCTATGTTGAGCAAGACAGCGTGATGTTCTCCGGTACCATCGCCGACAATATCCGGTTGGCGACGCCTGAGGCGTCCGACGAAGAAGTGAAAAAAGCCGCTGAAGTGGCAATGGTGGATGAGTTTGTGCAGCGCCTAGAGCATGGCTATGACAGCATTGTTGGCGAACGTGGTGTGATGCTTTCCGGTGGTCAGAAACAACGCGTGGCCATTGCGCGCGCGCTCTTGAAAGACGCGCCGATTTTGCTGCTCGATGAAGCGACGAGCGCGCTGGATGCGGAAAGCGAAACCAAAGTGCAAAAAGCGCTTGAGCGTTTGATGGTTGGGCGCACGACGCTTGTGATTGCCCACCGCCTCGCCACCATCAAAAACGCCGACCGTATCGTCGTGCTAGAAGACGGCAAAGTGATCGACGAAGGCACACATGACCAGCTCGTGGCTAAAGAAGGCCGCTATGCAGAATTGGCAAAATTGCAGTTTCAGCATTGAATTTAGTCCGGCGCGTGGGCCGGGACGGCAAGCTGCAAACAACCATCTTGTGACCATCCCGGACTTGATGCGGGATCATCACCTTAAAAGTCGGGCTGATTTTGCTTCAACAAGCCAAACGCCTTATCCGCAATGGTTTGAATTTCGGTTTTTGTTGCAGTTGGTTGAACAGCAAGTTCGGCAGCACGGGTGAGGGTTTCCTCGTGTTCCGACCAGTGCTTGATCGCAATTTGGACGCAAGGGTGAAGATCGCGCGTGTATGCGCCTTCGACAAGCATCACGCATTCGAATGCGGCGCGGGTGATGCGTTTCATCAGCCAGGTGCACACTTCTTTCCTACCAATCTCAGTTTTTTCTTCATCGAAATAATCTGGCCACGCTTGCAGCCAATCCTCAAAGTCGCGCATGTGCGCGATGGCGGTTGCGTCGAGTTTCGGCTCTGGCAAGGTGCTGATTAAATCGTCGCCCCAAATGGAATAGCCTGAGTGTGCGAGGTTGAAGCGCAGCCATGCTTCCACCTTGTCGTTTTCCAAGAATTCTTGTGTGGTTGTACAAAACAAGTCCAATTCAAGGTTGGGAGCGGATGCGATTTTGATTTCGGGCTCGTCGTCGATTGGCGTGTGGGTGAAGGCCACAAGGTCAAGGTCGGACACGCCATCGATTGTTGCATTGCGAGCCGACGTGCCGCGTAAGGCAACGCTTTGCAGATTGTCGCCGAGCGCGGCGTGCAATTGGCTGGCGGCGTCGAGCGCGTATTCGCGCCACGGTGAACTAGGTGCAGCGCCGACGCGGGGAAGTATTCCCATTTCATTGGCGTAGTATAAATTGCCAACCGGTTTGAGTATTTTAGACGTGTGAAGTGTTGAGATTTCGCGTTAATCCTTCAACTTAAATTCGATAAGGCGGCTTATACGTTTACTTACTTTCGTGCACTAACGCTCTGCATTCTTTTGTGGACGGATCGTACCAAATGTTAAGGCTTAATTGCGAAAGCAAGTAACGTGAATATGAAAGCCGCCATCTTTGCCCATTTGAGCCCTGAAAAATTAGATATTGCTTACCAACCCAATCTTTGAGCGCGAGTTTGAGCTCTTCTTCATTGTATAGTGGACACACCAGTTCTGACACGTCCACCGATCGAATATCAGGCGTGGGTTTGTTCTCATGCAGTATTTCAACCAAATGCGCGAAATAGGCGTTGGTGCTCCAGTGAATTTGTTGCGCCCTGAACTCCCTCCACGCGAGATGTCCGATTACGACGACCAAAACGACGAACAATACAGTCAGAGCAACAAACACTAGCTTTCTAAAAAAGGCCAAAGGGGTCCTTCATCATGTTTCGGCTTGATCGCGCGCACTACTGTTAATCCGTCAGCTTAAATTCAATTCGACGGTTGAGGCGATAGGCTTCGTCGGTGTCGCCGGGGTCAATGGGTTGGAACTCGCCAAATCCAGCGGCGACAAGGCGTGTGGGGGAGATGCCTTGGTCGACTAGATATTTGGCCACGGAAATGGCGCGGCTGGCTGAAAGTTCCCAGTTGGATGGGAAACGCGGTGTATTGATTGGGCGTTTGTCTGTGTGCCCTTCAATTTGAAGAACCCAAGGAATATCCGGTGGGATTTGGGTTTCAAGTTGTTTGATAGCGTCGGCAAGGGCATCAAGGTCTTCCAAGCCAGCGCCTGCAATTTCGGCGTCACCAGCGCTAAAGAGCACTTCGGACTGGAACACAAAGCGGTCGCCTTCTATGCGAATGTCGTCCCGGCCCGCCAAGATTTCGCGCAGCTGCCCAAAAAAGTCAGACCGATAACGCGACAAATCTTGCACGCGTTGTGCAAGCGCGAGATTGAGGCGGCGACCAAGGTCTGCAATGCGGGTGCGGCTTTCGCTGTCGCGTAATTCGGACGCATCAAGCGCGGCTTCAAGCGCGGCAATTTGTGAGCGAAGGGCTGACATTTGCTGGTTCAGCAGGGCAACTTGCGCAGCGGCCTCGGCGCTGATTTCGCGCTCGGAAGCGAGTTCTGAAGAAAGCTCGGCGATTTGCCCATCTTTTTCGGTTGCGCCAGCACCCAGACCAGACAATTGCGCGGTGAGGCTATCGCGTTCGCCTTCAACGCCCGCGAGCGTGGCGGACAGTGAAGCAATGGTTGTTTCTAAATCCACGGAGTTCGCCCGTTCGAGTTGCAGCAACTCTGTGAGTTCAGCGATTTGGGTGTTGAGGCGGGTGAGGGCGCTGTCTTTGCCCAAAATCTCTTGGCTTAAGAAGAATTGCGCCAGCATGAACACTGACAATAGGAAGATGATGACAAGCAACAGGCTTGCCATCGCATCTACAAAACCAGGCCAATAATCTTGCCGTGCTTGCCGTCTCGCGCGGGCCATAATTTATTTGCCTTTGCCGCGGGTAGAATTGTCTTCTTCAACGCTATTGAGCAATGCATCCACCAATTCGCGCATCTTTTGGTTGTTTGCACCTTGCTCGGAAATGTGAGTGCGCAAATCATCTTGCTGTTGGCGAATGATTTTGGTTAGCCCATCCAAACCGTGTGCCAGTTCGGCCATGGCGCGAATGGCATTTTGGGATGAGGCAGAATTTTGCATGGTCGCGCCGAGCTGCGCCACCATTTCCTGCATGCCTTCATCGCCCATACGGTCCACTTGCATTTGGGTCATTGGGTGGTCAAGCTCGGTCATGGAAGACATCCAATCTTCCAAATCGGTGTAAAAAGCGTTTTGCGCTTGGCTGGTTTGCAGGTCCAAAAAACCAAGGATAAGGGAGCCTGAAAGACCAAAAAGGGATGACGCAAACGCTGTGCCCATGCCAGACAAAGGCGCTTCCAAACCTTCCTTGAGGTTGGAGAATAGATTACCGCTGTCACCAGCCGTGATATCGAGTGAACGGATCACATCGCCGACAGAGCTTACCGTCTGCAACAGACCATAAAATGTGCCCAGTAGCCCGAGGAACACTAAAAGCCCAGTGAGATAGCGCGCCGTGTCTTTGCTTTCATCAAGGCGATTGCCAACCGAATCCAAAATTGACCGCATTGAAGCCGGTGTGATTACCGTTTCCCCCAACCGGTCACGCAAGATCACCGCAACAGGCAACAGCATGGCAGGCTGGCGCGCGGTGGCGTCCATATTGCCCGATTGCAGTGAGTTGACCCAGCGCACTTCAGGGAAAAGGCGCATCACTTGCAAGAAGGCGAGCACAATGCCAATCGCGAGCGCGCCTAAAATGACGATGTTGATGAAAGGGTTGGCCCAAAAAGCTTCAACCAATTGCGGCGCAATAATAACGCCAACCATGCCAACAATAATCAGGAAGATGATCATCTTCACAAGATAAACAGTTGGGCTTGCAAGATGATATGGATCGTATGACTGCGCCATAAACGCCAATGTCCCTCAAAAACGTTTTCTCCCAAATCTGATTCTAGACAGACCATTTGGGTGTGACAATAATTAAATCAAATTGTTGTGGTGATGATATGGCGGGGACGTGCCAAATTCACCTACGCGGCCGAACTCAAATATTTCTCAATGAGCGGTTGCGTGTCCTTCGCAGGTACTGGTGGCGAGAAATAATAACCTTGCAGAACGCCGCAATTCATCTCGGATAGTGTTTTTGCGCTTTGCAGGGTTTCGACACCTTCGGCGACCACATCAAGCTTAAGCCGCGCGCATAGTTCGATAATGGTTTGTACGATGGACTGCGCTTCAAAGTCGTCAATATCAGCGATGAATGAGCGGTCGATTTTGACGCGATGCAGTGGCAAGGCCCGCAAATAGCTGAGTGAAGAGTAGCCAGTGCCAAAATCATCAAGCGCGATGCGAACGCCGAGCTTTTGCAGATTGGCTAGGGTTTGTCGCGTGCCTTCAGTATCTTCGATCAACACGCTCTCAGTGACTTCAATCTCTAGCCGCTCAGGCGGCAAGCCGGTTTCTTCAAGGATGTTATGCACCATGGAAACGACATTGCGGCGACGCACCTGCACAGGCGACAAATTGACCGACACGGTAAGCGGCTCTTCGCCTGCCGGGACATCCCAGGTAAGGGCGTCTTGGCACGCCGTTCTCAGGATATGCTCCCCGACTTGCTGGATCAGCCCTGTTTCTTCAGCGATCGGGATAAAAATATCTGGTCCAACTGCGCCCAATTCTGCGTCGGTCCAGCGGGCTAAAGCTTCAAAGCCGATGAGCTTTTTGGATTGCGCGCAATGTTGTGGCTGATAGTGCGGGGTGATTAGATTTTCACTGAGCGCAAGGCGCAATCGATCGGTGATGATTTTGCGCTTTTGTAGGCCTGTTTGCATGCTTGCAATGAAGCGCACATATTTATTTCGACCACCTTTTTTAGCCGCGTAAAGGGCAAGGTCGGCGAGATTAAGTAGGCTTGCGCCTTCGGTGGTATCGTTTGGAAATGTAGCCGAGCCAACGCTGGCTGAAATCAAAATGTCGAAACGGCCAATGATGTAGGGCTCAGACAGTCTGGTCAGCAGACGCTCGGCCAAGGCGTGAGGTAGGCGCGTTTCAAACCGTTTGCTTTCGTCGGTTAAAACCAGAAACTCATCGCCGCCTAGCCGGGCGATCATTGTGGCGTCATCGACAATTTCTTTGATCCGGTCAGCTACTTGTTGCAGCAACTGGTCGCCAACCGCGTGGCCATAACTATCATTGACCTGCTTGAAGCCGTCCAAATCGATCAAATAGCCTGTGGCTTTATCTTGTAGCGGATCGAGCGCTTCGAGCTTGGTTTGAATATGGTTGCGGTTGCAGGTTTCGGTTAGCGGGTCGTTCTGCGCCAAAAACTCCACGCGCTTTTGTGCCTCAACGGCGGTCGTTGCATCAGCAAAAATGCCGCGGAACCCTACAAATTTGGTGCCCTCAAGCTGCGGGCGACCACGCATCATGATCCATTTGAGAGCGTTTGTGTCTTTTGAATAGACGGGCAAGGTCACATTGTGGAAGTCGACTTGTTCGGCGAACGCGCTGGCCACTTTTGCCAAATCGTCGGTGCCTTGCGGGTCAATGCTGGCCGATAGGATATCGACCATTGTCGCGCCGCTTTCAAGACGCTTTGGATCGCCAATGAGCTCTTTGATCTGATGCGGGCAATTGGTCATCTTGCCTTCGGCGTCAGTGCTCCACATCAGTTCAACGCCTTGTTCCTCATAGTCTTTGAGCAGCAAATCGATGACTTCGCTTTTTTGCTTTAGGGCTTCGTGGTTGACGAAGGCGCGCATTTGATCGCGCGCGCTTTGCAAACAAGCATTGAAAATGGCGACACCGGCGACAAAGGCGAGAGCAGAAAGCAACAAATCCGGCGTGCTATTCCAATAAAGTCCGTACAATAGTGGCACTAGCGTGATGGTGACGGCGTGGAACCCCAAGTACCAAAAGGCTGCGCGGGGCGCGTGGGAGAAGCCAACCGTGCCCAATGCAAGACTGCCGACCATAATACAGCAAATGATGGTTTTCTCGTTCCCGGATACAAACGGGTAGAAAAACACCATGCCAAGACAATATAGCCCAGCATTCAAACGCGTTTCGGCAACAAAGGAATCCATGTCCTTTTTGGAGCCATCGGTTTGATAGGTAATGAACCAGCGGTAAATCAACCACCAGGAAAATCCCCACATTGTGAGCGTGTAAAGAATGGCAAGCCAGTCAATGCCAACGCCCCATGCCTGCATGGAAATGACGGGCGCAAAAACAGTGGTGCCGCCCAAGAAAAGGCGCATCTCTTTGATCGCGCCGCGGATTTGGTCGCGTCGAAGACGGTTGGCTGCTTCTTCAGGCAGCTGATCGATTTTTATCTCGTGCGCACCGATGGCTTTACCTAATCTAGCAAGGCCTTCTCGGAGCATTTGCACAACGCTAAGTTGCATCCGCTTCTCCAACAGCTTTGCAGGTGAGGGTAATAATCGAAAGAGAATTATCGGTTAACAGACGGGTGAAACCCCATGCTGGAAGGGCGTTTCGTCATATTCATGAAATTGAGGTTACTAATTTCTTGCCCGCATGCGGCTCAACGTAACCGGGGTCATGCCAAGAAAAGAGGCGATAAGGGTGTGCGGAAACATCTTCTCGTGGTCCCTATAATTCTCGCGGAACCATAAGAGCCGCTCTCTGGCGGGCAGTGCGGCCAAGCACCATTCCCTTTCTGTCTTTTTCACCAGTTCGCGTTGCAAAATTGCGTTGGCCCATTCTCGAACCGGCGCAATTTGCACCATCAGTTTCGTCAGGTCTTCTGCCGAGATTTCGGCCACCAACAGGTCGGTGTGTGCCTCAATTGAGACGAGAGAAAGGTTGTTTTTTGTCCGCGCGACATGTGGGGTAATGACACTAGGGCTAGCGTGAAACGCAACGCAGACCGAACGACCATCTGGGTCAGAAATTTGGCTGCTGGCAAGGCCATCCAGCAGAAGAAATTCACTTCGGTTTTCCGCTGACTGGGAAACAAGCTCTGTGCTTTTGGATAAGTGTTTGCTGGACCAACCCGCTTCAACCAGAGCACTTAGGTCTGCTCCACTGGCTTTTTGTGCTGATTGGAAAAAGCCCGAAAGATCCAAATTCAGTTTCCTTATCAAATGCTAATGAGCCGTGATCTGCCAAGCTCTAGGGTGCTGCCCAACAAGAAGGAGTATGACAGATGAATATGTTGTCACCAACAAAAGCTTTTGGTTTGCGCGCGGCGATTTTCGGCGCAACGGCACTTTGCATTTACGCGTTGATGATTGGCATCACGTTGCGGCACATCGAAATAGTCGGCGGAAGCGCACCACTGGATCTGCGGCCGTCAGGGTTTTCAATGGGCGATGTGGAGTTACTTTTTACTGCGCTCAGTGCGGAAGGCCGCACCTATTACCTCACAAGGCAGTTGCCCTTGGATGTTTTATATCCCGGCCTGTTGGCCATGACCTTGGCGTCGCTGTTCCAGTTCTTTGGCACGCGCGGTGTGCAACTAGGGTTAGTCAAAATCGGTGTGTATTTATCGGTGGCTGTCGCATTGACAGATTACGCTGAAAATATTGGCATTGCGACAATGCTGATGACGTGGCCAGAGCTTAACGGAACGCTTGCTTTCGTGACCAGTATGGCAGCCATTGCAAAAGCCAGCGTGACGACATTGGCGATGGTTCTTTTGCTTTTTGTAATCGCAAACTGGCTTGTCGTGCGGAGACGCCACCAGCAGGCAACTTAAGGATCACCAAGGGCCGTGGAATTGGCCGTCTTTGTCAAGGCGGCCAAAGCCGTGTGCGCCAAAATAGTCGCGTTGACCTTGGATCATGTTTGCCGTGCCGCGCGGCTGTCGGATTTCATCGTACCAAGAAACTGCGGAAGAAAGCGCGGGAACCGGTAGGCCCGCCAATGTTGCTTTTGCAACGACACGGCGCAACGCGCCAATGTTGGCTTTCAGAAGGTCTGCAAAATGCTCGGAAAGGATCAATCTTCCATGCGGTAGATCGCCCTTAAATGCCTTTGAAATATCATCAAGCATCGCAGATCGGATGATGCATCCGGCGCGCCAAACTTCGGCAATCTTGTCGTATTTGAGATCCCAGCTAAATTCGTCAGACGCCGCTTTGAGAATGCGGAAGCCTTGCGAATAGCTCAAGGCGCGACCGACGAGCAGCGCGGCTTCCAGATCATCTTCATCAAAAATGGTGCCTTCAGGCACATCGGAGCCAAGCAATTCTCCGGCTGTTTGTCTCACGTCCCGTTCGGATGACAATACACGGGCACCGACCGCAGCTTCGATAATGGACGCTGACTGACCCATTTTGATGGCTTCAATTACTGTCCATCGTCCCGTGCCTTTTTGACCCGCTTGATCGACGATGATGTCGAGCATCGGCTCACCTGTTTCAGGGTCAACCGCGTCAAGAACATTTGCGGAGATCTCAACAAGGTAGCTTTGTAGCGGGCCTTTGTTCCATTTGTGGAACAGCGGGGCGATGTCCTTCGCTGAACGATCTTCAGCATCGCGCAGAAGTCCGTAAATTTCGGCGATCATTTGCATGTCTGCATATTCGATGCCGTTGTGTACCGTTTTCACAAAGTGGCCAGCGCCATCGGGCCCCAGATGCGCCACACATGGCTCGCCTTTGAATTTGGCGGCAATCGCCTCAAAAATCGGACGGATCGGCTCCCACGCATCGGGCGACCCACCGACCATCATGGATGGACCGTGCCGCGCGCCATCTTCGCCGCCGCTGACCCCAACGCCCAGATAACGAAATCCTGCCGCTTCCACACGTTTGGTGCGGGCTTGAGTATCTTTATAGTCAGAGTTGCCGCCATCAATAATGGTGTCGCCAGGTTCTAAATGCTCCAAAAGCGCATCAATCGATAGATCAACAGGCTTGCCTGCCGGTACCAACAAAATCACGGCGCGCGGAGGTTTCAGCGCTTCGACCAAGGCTTTGACATCAAGCGTTTTGGTGAGGCGTGGCGACAGCTCACCGGCGCGCGCGATCAAATCGTCAATGGTCGTGGGATCAAGATTGTAAAGAGCGATATCGTGGCCGTTTTCGGCAATGTTGAGCGCCAACGCGCTGCCCATTGTGCCAACACCGATAAGTCCAATTGATGCCGTTTGCATATCGCCAAAAGTCTCCTGCGCTCATTCAGGTGCTAAATCGCTGGTTTTCGCGCAAAAGGCAAGGTGCATCACCCAATTGTCAGACAGCTCTCAACAAAAAAGCCCCGGCGTGTGCCGAGGCTTCTTAAAAATCTTGTATTCAAAGAGAACTAGGCGTTTTTCAGCTCTTTAAGGAGCTTGGCGTGTACCTTTTCGTTGCCTGCTAAAACAGAGCCTCTGGCCACATTGATTTCTTTGCCCTTGCTGTCAGTGATCAAGCCACCTGCTTCGCGGATCATCAACATTCCGGCAGCGATGTCCCACGGCTGCAGGCCGTCTTCCCAATAAAGGTCATAGCGGCCGGCGGCCACATAAGCGAGGTCTAGCGCGGCAGAGCCGGAGCGACGTACGCCCGCAACGCTTTGGTTGATCTTGGCGATCTGAGTTACAGCACGCGTATCCGCCGCGGCGTTGCCTGTGTTTTTGATGCCCGTTGCCACGACGCATTCAGACAAGTGATTGCGGTTGGCAATGCGCAAGCGACGATTGTTGACGTAAGCGCCAGCGCCACGTTCTGCCGTAAACAACTCATCGGTGATCGGGTTGTAGATCACGCCGCCGATCATCACGCCATTACGCTCAAGGCCGATGGAAATCGCGAACATCGGGATTGAGTGCAAGAAGTTTGTTGTGCCATCAAGTGGGTCAATGATCCAACGGTGTTGACCGTCGGTCCCCTCCACGGCGCCGCTTTCTTCCATCAAGAAAGAATATGTCGGGCGCGCTTTGTGCAACTCGTCAAAAATCACTTTTTCAGCGCGCTTGTCGGCAGCTGAAACAAAGTCAGCAGGGCCTTTGCGAGACACCTGCAAATTTTCAACTTCACCAAAGTCGCGTTTTAAAGAACGTGCGCCTTTGCGTGCAGCACCAACCATGATGGTCAATAGGGCAGAAGTTGCCATGACAATTAGCCTTTTCTAGCCGAACGATTAGTCCGCGCGTTTTGAGTAGGTGACTTCGTTGGTGTCGACGATGATTTTTTCGCCTTCGCCCACAAATGGTGGCACCATAACTTTCACGCCGTTTTCCAAAATGGCTGGCTTGAAAGAGTTTGCTGCGGTTTGACCCTTTACGACAGGCTCAGTTTCTTTCACTTCAAGTGTCACGAATTGAGGCAGTTGCACGCCGAGCGGCTTACCTTCGTAGCTTTCCACTTCAACCATCATGCCGTCTTGCAAAAATGATGCGCGGTCGCCCACAAAGTCTTTTTGCAGTTCAAGCTGCTCATATGATGTCATGTCCATGAACACCAAGTCGTCTCCTTGTTCATAAAGGAACTGAAATTCCTTTTGCTCAAGGGATACCCGCTCAACAGTTTCTGCCGCGCGGAAACGCTCGTTCAGCTTTGTGCCGTTGACGATGTCTTTGAGTTCCACTTGCGCAAACGCGCCACCTTTACCAGGCTTTACGCTTTGCACTTTCACCGCAACCCACAAATTGTCTTTGTGCAAAATCACATTGCCGGGGCGGATTTCGTTGCCGTTCAATTTCATAGATCAATCTTTCGAGATGGTCGTTCAGCTCTGCGCAAATTCAATGCCTGCGCTTGAGAAAATTCTTTGCGGTGCCTTTTGCCTCAATATTGGCATCAAGGCAAGAGCTAGTACGATTTGCGCTGGGTTTGCTGATGAATTGAGGTTAATCCGCAGGGGGCTTATCCGGCCAATAACGCGCACGTTCAACCGCGAGCGCCTTGTCCTCTTTGCTCAAATCTTTGAGCAACTCACCAAGTACAGGGTCATCTAAGCCTTGTCGTCGCGCCAGTTCGCGCCACATGGCCGCTTCGATCATATTGGCTTTCACGCCTGCGCCTGAAGCCAACATGCGCCCATAACGCGCTTGCCCGACCGCATTGCCCAATTCCGCTGCCTTTAGATACCAAAGCGCGGCATTTTCCAAATCAAGCGGCGCGCCTTTTCCTTGCGCGAGAAATGTTGCGTATTCCACCATGGCCGCAATATTGCCATTGGCCGCTGCCTTGCCGATGTAAAGGACACCTTCTTCAAGATTGGGTGCAACACCGGCACCGGCGATCAGCACTTGCCCATAGTCATATTGTGCTTCGGCGATATCGGCGTCTGCAGCTTCCTTCAAAAGGGCTGCGGCTATCGAATAGTCAGGTGCCGCGTAGCGTCCTTCAATGTGCAAAAGCGCCAGATTATATTTGGCCGCCACAATGCCGCCATCGGCAGCTTTTTTGATCAGTTCTGCGGCGCGTGCGCGGTTTTTCGGCACGCCACGTCCGTCTTGATAAAGAAGGGCCAATTGGAAGGTTGCGTTCAAGTCGCCGTTTTTGTCGGCCAGCGCATACCAAGAAGAGGCACGGGCAAAGTTTCGGCCAACGCCCAGTCCATTTGCATAAAGTTCTGCGATCAAGGTTTGTGCGGCGGCATCGTCATCGTTTGCGCGCGGCAAGGCGAGTGCAAGTGCCGTTAAATATTCGCCAC